>JAPLUA010000198.1 GCA_026397855.1 Verrucomicrobiota bacterium
CGCGGGCGGGCTTCGTGCCGAAGTTGTAGAGGCAGATCGGAATGGTCGCCACCTCGCCGGCTGGAATCTTGTAGGCCGACTTTCCCCCATGGATTCGATCCTGCGGCAGCAGCGCTTGCATCACGACCGGCGAAGGCTTGCCTGGCAGCCGGTCGCCCGCTTTGGGCGGCGGGATGAGCGGGATCTGTGCTCCGCTCTCCAGGACGACAAATATCGGCGCGCGCCCCAGCTTCAGCGTTTTGCCCGCTGCCACGGATGAACGCCCCAGGTGATCGAAGCAAGCTTTGGGCGGACGTTGCAGCGCGAGTTCGGTTTCGCCGGTTGACCATGCCACCAGGACATCCGCCCGCCGGCCGTCAGGCCTGGCCCGGAATAGGTAGGCATGAACGGAATCACTTCCAGCCTTCACCCGCCCGAGCGGTCTTGCATCCGCCAGCAGCCGGCCCGCCGCCGCGAGCGCCAGATACGCAGGCCGCGGGGTCAGGTCGGGACGCAGCACGCCGAACTGCGTCTGGCCCTCGATGTAATGCGGCAGCAGGAAGTAGAACACCGCCTCCGGGCCTTCATGGAGGGCGCAGGCATAGGTCATGGCCACCCGCTCCGCCTGCACCCGCAAATCCCCCTCCACCGGCTCCTGCAACCGCTCATCCCCGTGCCATTTCACCGGCACACTGCACTCAGTCACCCACATCGGCCTGCCGGCCGACACCTGACGGAAGTTGGCATAAAGCCGCGGATAGGCTTCAAAGGGCTCGTAGTGGTGGAGGTTGAAGGTGTCGAAGCAGGGCCAGGCCTCGTTCTCCTGGAGATCGTGGAGCGGGGCGATGCGATGCGATGCGAAGACGTTCAGGCAGGCGATGACTTTCGGGTTACCCGCTTTCAGGCCGAGGTAGGCCGCCTTTTGGAACGAAGCCATTTCGCTGCCCGTGTGGCCGCCGAACATCGGGATATCGGCCTCATTCCATGGCTCGAAGGCGAGCACCTGCCCCCGCCAGCGCCGGGCCAGCTCGCGATGGAAGTTATAGGCATCCCGCAAATCCAGCGGGAACCGCTTGCCATCCGGGTTCGCCCACCCGGGTGAAATATGGCCAACCTGGAGGATCTGCAGGCCAGCACCGGATTGGGCCTGCGCCGACCAGTCGTAGCGATTGGTCGTTGCAAATACGCCTTTTCCCGATTCCAGCTCCGGCCAACTCAGGCGGTCGCGCACCCAGTTCATCCCCGCCAGCGCGCACAAACTGGCCACAGCCGCCATCTTATCCCTGGGATAGAACCAGGCCATCGCCACGTCTATCCCGATGGGTGAGGTCAACGGCGTCGGCGCGCGCAAGCCTTGGATCACGCCGAGCGAGAGTCGGTTCGTCGTCTGCCCGGCATTGCGCAGGATTTCATAGTAACCGACCGGCAAACGTCCGAGGTTCACCGGTCCCGCCCCGCCCCGACCCTCGGCCACGGTCCGCCCCTCGTAATCCACGACCCACCAGGCATCCCCCTCGCCAGCCGGCGGTGCGGGAACGGTCACGGGCTCACCGGCAAGGAAGATGTTGCCGGGGTGGGAGATCAGCGGATGGGGAATAGGGCGCGCGCCAGCGTTCGCCCCGGACAGGGCCCCGATCCAAATCACTGCGGCGGCGATTGTACCGATAATGTTCTGTTTCAACATGGCGCGGAATGTCTTGGCGCATCATGCTGCGGCCAGGCCGGTTGTCAATTGGAACTGCGCGCGGGCCAGGCATTTCAAAGCGATTGACTCTCCCACCCCTGCCTGAGAATGTACGCCCCATGCCAGTTGCTGCCGCGCCTTCCAACAGACCATCCGGGACAGTTCGCACGAACCTTTCGTATCTAGTCCCAGTTTGCCTCGTCGCCACGCTGGGCGGGCTTCTCTTTGGATACGATACGGGCATCATATCGGGGGCCATCGAGTTCCTAGCCGCCCGTTTCCACCTCGACGTGGTGATGAAGGGCTGGGCGTCGGGCTGCGTGCTGGTGGGCTGCGCGACAGGGGTGTTGATCGTCGGGCCGATCTCGGACCGGTTTGGCCGCAAGAAAGCCCTGCTGCTGTCGGCGGCGCTCTTCCTGGTCTCCGCCATCGGGACGGCCCTGCCGCAAGACATCTGGACCTTCATCCTGTTCCGCTGGCTCGGCGGAATCGGCATCGGCATCGCCTCCATGTCCACACCCATGTATATCGCCGAGATTGCACCGGCGCACTTGCGGGGACGCCTGGTATCGGTCAACCAGATCGCCATCGTGGGCGGGATCCTGGCAGTTTATTTCGTCAACTACTTCGTGGCCCGCAGCGGCGACCAGGCCTGGAACGAGACGACCGGCTGGCGCTGGATGTTTGCCAGCGGCATTCTCCCATCGGTCGCCTTTGCCCTGTTGCTCCTGCGGATCCCGGAAAGCCCGCGATGGCTTGTTGAAATGGGCCGGGTCGGGGAGGCAGAGAAAATCCTCACCCGCGTTGCCGGGGAGAGCTTTGCCCGCGCCGAGCTGGCCAGCATCCGGGCGGCGCTATCGGTTGATCGAGGCAACTGGAGCGAGCTGTTTTCGCCGGCGGCCCTGCGGCTTCCGCTGATCGTGGGCATCCTGCTGGCGATCCTGCAGCAGGTAACCGGGATCAACGTCTTCCTCTACTTCGGCACCACCATCTTCAAGAACATGAGCGCCTCGACCGGCGTGGATGCCGGGATGCTCCAGCAGATTGTGATTGGCGGCGCGAGCACCTTGTCCACGGTCGCGGCCATTGCCACCGTGGACAAATGGGGCCGCAAGCCGCTCATGTTCCTTGGGGCGGCGGGCATGGGCATCAGCCTGCTGGCCATGGGGCTGATGGCACAGAACATCGCGGATCCAAGCAGCGTCAGCGGCTGGATGCTGCTGTTCATTATCGTCTATGTCGTCTGTTTCGGCCTGTCGGTAGGCCCGGTTACATGGGTGATTCTGTCCGAGATCTATCCCACGGCTGTTCGCGGTCGCGCCCTGGGCCTGGCGACGTTCTTCCTGTGGATGGCGGACTACGCCGTGACGCAGACGTTCCCGATGATGGACGCGAAAGGCTCTTGGTTTGTGCAGCGCTTCAACCATGCCTTCCCGTTCTACATCTACGCCGTGTTTTGCCTGGCGCTGATCCTGGTTCTCTGGTTCCTGGTTCCGGAGACAAAGGGGCGCTCGCTCGAGGAGATTGAGCGGAGCTGGCCGCGGACCGGGAGCACCTGACCGGGAAACACGGCCGGGCGCATGCCACCGCGCCCGGCGATTACTTGAAGTCAATCTCGATCAGGCTCAGGCGCTTTGATGTATTGAGGTAGGCGAAAGCCAGGTTCATATTGAGGTAGCGCCCGGTCCAAATGCCGCCCTCGATCCCGGGGTTGCTTAGCCCAAGGCCATCAATGGCAGCCAAGGTCTTGGAGTCGGTTCCAGGGCGAATCACCTGGTTCTTGACCTTGATCGAGCCGGTGAAAGGTGAGGTGGTTCCATTCTCGCCCCCGCTTCCCTCACAATCCAGTATAATGGTGTTCTTGCCGGCGCCCTTTCCCGAATAGACCAACAGACCCTGCTGGTCGTAGGCATAAACCATGGTGTCAGGTTCGTCTCCCGCGAAAGAACGTTTTGGAACGCCGAGAACCTTCGAGACGGACGCGGGGATATCTCCCGCTACAACCAGGCCGTCGTTGATACGCAATCCATCCGGCTGGAAGTCCAGCACCAACTCTGCAGGGGAACGCTGGCCGGCGGGTTGAGTTGCCGCAGGGGTGGGCGGGGTGTTACGGGCGGCAGCGCTTGAATTAACTGCAGCTGTTCCCTGCTCTTTACTGGGGGCGGGCTTGCGCGCCGTCACAGCCGGAGATCGGGCGGGGCCGGAAGTATCCGACGGCTTGGCGCTCGCCGGCTTTGCGCCCGAACCGGCCGGTGAAACTGTGCCCCGGCTGGAGGCCGGGGCTTGCTGGCTGTTGGAGTGCGACTCGTTGGCAGCGCGACGGTTGTGGTTCCAGACAATCGTCCCGATGACAATACCCACAAGACAAACGACTGCCGGGATGATGAGCCACATCGAGGGAAAACCCTTCCTGCTTTCGGATCTTCGCCTGCCCGACCCTTGGCGGCGGACGCTCGGCTCAGGGGCGCTGGAAACACCAGGGGCGTCTGGACGCGCATCCCGCTTTGACCTGGAACGTCGTCCTGGGGTGATTTCCAGGCCGGGAGGGAGCTGCGACGTAACTCTGCGACCATTGCGCAGGTCATCCACCAGTTGAGTAGCCGCGGCGGAATCAATGCCCCGGTAACCCAGGGTGGTGATGACTGCGTCATCGGGGCTCCCGGCCGCCAGAAGCCTGGTGGCCAATTCGATATCAATTGGCAGAATATTGTGAGTCATACCCGTTCCACCCTCTTTCTACCTCCAGGGAGGCCCCCATTCAAGCTAACATTTGGCGCTGCCGTGCCAGGAATCAGCCAACGAGCTTGAGGTGGGTGATGCGGAACACCGCGCCCCGGGGTTCGTTGGGAAGGCATTCGATCTCCCATCCGTGGGCGAGGACAATCTGTTGGACCACGGCCAACCCGAGGCCGGTGCCGGTTTTCTGCGTTGTGAAGTAGGGCTTGAAGATCTCGCTGCGGCGGTCCGGGGGGACGCCCGGGCCGTTGTCGCGGACCTCAAGGAGGGCTTCAGAAGGGTTGCGCTTTTCGGCCACGACGAGAATCTCGCCATTGCTGTCAACGGCCTGGATGGCGTTGAGGATCAAGTTGAAAAGCGCCTGCCGGAGCAATTGCTCATCGGCTTCGATGCTGAGCTGCTCGCCCTTGGCCTGGAGCCGGATTTTCTTTTCGTCGAGATCGTAGTTCAAGGCGCGGACCACTTCGGCGACCACTGAGCCGAGGGCAAGCACGGAGCGTCGGACTTCGCGCGGACGGGAGTAGTTAATGAATTCGTTCGACTGCGCCGCGACCTTGTCCGCCTCGTCAATGATCTCACGGGACTTCCGCTGGATTTCTGGCGCGGCACCCGACTGTTTGGAGATCATTTGGGCAAGGCCGCGAATGATGTTAAGGGGGTTGCGGGTTTCGTGCGCCAGACCGGCGGCCGCGAGGTTCATCTCCTTCAGGTGGGTGTTCATCTCGCTGGCGCGGACGAGGCGAATCTGAAGCTCGGAGGTCTTGGAGAAGTTGCGCCATGTCAGCCCGGAACCGAGCACGGAAATGGTTGCCAGCAGGCCGATGATGGTGCGGA
>JAPLUA010000447.1:0-1228 GCA_026397855.1 Verrucomicrobiota bacterium
CGGATACGCAGTGCGGCTACCGGGCATATCCGCTGGCCGCGGTCCGCACGCTGCTGGCCTCCTCGGACCGTTATGCCTTTGAACTGGAGATTATGGTGAAGGCGGCCTGGGCCGGCATTCCCTTGCGTCCTCAGCCCGTGCAAGCGGACTATGCGGCTCCCACCTCCCGTCTGTCGCATTTTGATCCGCTGCGCGATTTCCTTCGCATCCTGCGGGTGCATGCCCGGTTGTCGGCCCAGGCCCTTTGCGTGTCGGCATCGGGCAGGAGGTTGCTGGCAAGGGCCGGGGGCGCCGGTTTGGGCCCGCATCCGTAGTCCTGCTTCCCGGAAGAGGCGAAGTGTGGCCGTCACGGCCACAGAAACGTGTCCAGCCCGCAAGATCTTGGGTTTGTTCCAGCCGTCCTCAGCCGGGGAACAATCCAATATTTTTGTGGTGTCGGCCGCAAGGAATGGCTTCAATCCCTCCAGGCAATGAAATGCGACGGCGATGGCCGTCCACAGCCAATGCCAAGCAAGCTATGAAACGACGCGAATTCATCACCGCCTCCCTGGGCGCCACCACCCCTGTCGGCTTAAGCCGGCCCCGTATTCGAAGATCTGAGCGGTGGGGCGGCAATCGTTTTTAGAGCCGCGCGAATCAAGCCGGTATGCCACGGAACCGTTGGATCCTCGTCCTTGCAGCCGGGTGGCTGCTGTGGGCCTGCTCCCCCGTCGCGCGGGGCGCTTCCGCCGCCCAGCACACGGTGGACGTGTGGAACACGGACCAGGGCGACCTGCCGCACAGCGTGGTGCTGGCGATGATCCAGACGCGGGACGGCTACCTGTGGCTGGGAACCCCCAAGGGGTTGGCCCGGTTCGACGGGGTGCGATTCGAGCGGTTCAACGAGTCCAACACGCCGGGGCTGGGCAGCGGTGTCGTCGTCAAGCTCTTCGAGGACAGCCGTGACAACCTCTGGGTCGGCACAAAGAGCGGCATCGTGCTGGTCACGCCCCAGGGCAAGCTCACCCCGGTGGATGTCGGCCGGGGAGGCGAGCTGCGCGCGGCATGCGAGGACGCCGCGGGCGCCGTGTGGCTTTACACGGCCGACGGTCAGCTGGCCCGCTGCCGGGACAAGCGCTTCGAGGTGTGGAACGTGGGCGGAAGCCTGCCCAGCCGCTGCCGCGCGCTCATCGCCGAGGACGCCAGCTCGCTGTGGGTCGGCACGGACATCAGCCTGGTCGGGATCAGC
>JAPLUA010000447.1:1247-2203 GCA_026397855.1 Verrucomicrobiota bacterium
AGGTGTCGGGGGATGCGGTCAGGGCGCTGCCGGTGGCGTTCGAGGTGCCTGTCGCCAGGCTGGATTTTCTGCTGGCCAGCAAGCGGGGCGGTTATTGGCGGCTGGCGGACGGGATGATCCAGAAATGGCAGACCAACCGCCTGGAGCGGAGCCTCGGCCCCTACCCGTGGCCCAAGGAGATGCTTATTACGGCCGCGTGCGAGGACCAGGAAGGCGACCTGATCGTCGGCACCTACGGCGACGGCGTGTATTGGTTCGACGCCAAAGGCGGGTTCACGCGGCTCTCGGGCGAGAAGGATCTGTCGCACAACACCATCCTGTCCCTGGTCATGGACCGCGAGGGCGGCCTGTGGATCGGGACCAACGGCGGGGGGCTGAACCGGGTGAGGCGGCAGGTGTTCGGCGTGCTGGAGTCTTCCCGGGGCCTCACGGTGCAGACCGTCTGCCAGGATGATCGCGGCGGGCTATGGATCGGCTACAACGGCGAGGAGATCCAGCACTGGAGCACAAACGGCCTGCAGCTTTTCACGGTTAAAGCGCCCCAGCGCGAGCTGGCGGTGCGCTCGGTGTTTGTGGCGCGGGAGGGGCAGGTCCTGGCCGGCACCTACGGTGGCGGGCTGTTTCAGCTGCAGGATAACCGCTTCCAGCCCGTGCCGTTCGCCGGCGCGCCCGGCCCCCTCGTCTCGTCCGTCTCCGCCCTTTACCAGGACCGGAATGGAATGCTCTGGGCCGGGGCCGAGGGCGGCCTCGCCCGCTGGGCCGCCTGGGACAGCCCCAACTGGCGCGTCTTCACCAACCTCGCCAATGCCTCTGCCAGCTCCGTCCGCGCCATTGCCGATGACGCCGCGGGCAATTTCTGGATCGGCAGCGACGGCGGCGGCGTCATTCGCCTGCGCGAGAACGGCCTGACCACCTTCACGCGCACCAACGGGCTGCCGAGCGACAACGTTTCCTCG
>JAPLUA010000193.1 GCA_026397855.1 Verrucomicrobiota bacterium
GTAGTTCTCGTTCATAAATGCTTCTCTAAAGACTTGCCGGGCTCAGCCCTGAAAACCCCGGCGAAACGCCCCGGCATCCCGCCCAGGGGTGCGGGAGATCTCCCGGAAACTGCCGCCTGCATCGCCCCGTCCGGGGCCGTGCCGGCAGCCGGCCCGCTCACCCGTGCGCGGCCGCCGCGGCAACCGCTTCCTCCGTGGTTCCCCGGATCTTCAGCAGTTGGTCAAAGCCTGACAGGGTCAGCACATTGAGCACCATGGGGGTGAGGCAGCACAGGACAAGGCAGCCGTTCACGGACTGCGCCTTCTTCGCCGTCACCATCAGACACCGCAGGCCGGCGCTGCTGACGTAATCCACGCCGGTCAAATCCAGAACCAGGCGCGCCTCGCCCGCACCGATGCGCTGCTGCGCGTAGGTCTCCATCGCGACCGCTCCGTGCGCATCGAGCCGCCCCTCGATGCGGCAGACACCCACCCCGCCTTCCGCCTTGTGGTCAATCTTCAGTTCGCTCATAGATATGCAGCCATCGGCTCGTTCGTATTATGGGAGCACGCTCGCAGACAGAGGTTCTCAAGTCAAGTTTGCCGACCTGGAAGCCCGCGAAGGTTTCAAGTGTTCAAATTGTATTGAACAAACTATGCCGTGTGCTATAACTTCCCCGTCATCATGTTGGCGGTCGAAGAAAAACAATCGGGTCCCGATACGTGGGCGGCCAGGCCGGCCGCGCGGCTCAGCCCCCTGGAAACGGAGGTCATTGACTTCTTCGTCCAGCTTTCCCGGCTGCTCGGCCAGCCCAGGTCCCTGGCGGAGATTTACGGCCTTCTGTTCATTTCCGAGCGCCCGCTGGCGATGGATGACCTGATCGAGCGGCTCCAGTTCAGCAAGGGCTCGGCCAGCCAGGGCCTCAAATACCTGCGCCAGATCGGCGCGGTCAGGACGGTTTATATTGCCGGCGAACGGCGCCTCCATTACGAGGCCGTGGCCGAGCTGCGAAACCTGGCGGCCCGGTTTGTCAGCGACCAGCTTGTGCCGCACCTGAACAACGGCCAGGCCCAGCTCGACCGGGTCGCGGACATGGTCAAGCAGCTTCCGACCGCCCAGCGCGGCCGGATCAATGGCCGGGTCAAAATGCTCCAGAGCTGGGAGCGCAACGGCAGACGTTTCCTGCCGCTGGCGGTGAAGATGCTGGGGGGGGGGGGAGGGCTGGGGGGGGATGGGTGCGTGGGTTACATGGTTGCATGGGTGCATGGTTGCATGGTTGCATGGTTGCATGGGTGCATGGTTGCATGGGTGCATGGTTGCAATGGGTGCATGGTTGCATGGTTGCAATGGATTCGTGAGACATCTGCATTGAGTTTTGGTGAGAAATGGTTAATGTGAGACCTTGCAGGTAAGGGCAACAGCTCTGGCGCAGGGGCGCTTAGCTCAGGGATTGCCCTGAAACAGGCAGAAGATGCCTGAAACAGACATAACGGGCCGGGGATGCGACCCCGGCCAGCAGATTGGTTTTGGCGATTTCCCGCCAAACGACCAAGGGCGGCAGCTTGTCTCCGGTTCGACCGTTCGAAAACCGGCCTTTTCGCAGGGCAAGCGGATGTTGCAACTCGCCTTTGCTCCGGCTGCTGCCGTATTGCCCCTTTGAATGGTCTCGTCGCCTCGTGATCCCGCTGCCTGCGCTGCACCGAGGGCGCTGCGGGTGCTGGCGCTGATCCCGGACGCCTACGGCAGCCACGGCGGCATCTCCAAGTTCAACCGCGACCTCCTGACCGCCCTTTGCGCTGACCCCGATTGTGCCGAAGTGGTGGCGATGCCGCGATTGATGCCGGAAGCTCCGGGGCCGCTGCCTAAGAAACTGACTTGGATCACCGAAGGCCTTGGCGGCAAGTTGCACTACCTGCGCGCGGTGCTCAAAACCGCAATCCGCAATCCCTCGTCCAGTAGTCAGGATCTGCAACCCTCCCGCGGTTTTGATCTCGTCATCTGCGGGCACATCAATTTGCTGCCCGCCGCCTTCCTGGCTTGCAAGCTGGTTGCTTGCCGGAAAGCAGAAAACAGAAAGCAGAAAGCAGAAATGGGGCGGAGGACTGAGGGGGAGAGCCGATCCGCCGGAATCAAGCCCTGCCGCCCTCCAATTGCCCTCATTATCCATGGCATTGACGTTTGGGAACCTCACCGGAGCTCACTTGTGCGATGGTTGGCTCGCCGGGTAGATGCCTTTATTTCGGTGAGCGCATTTACCAAAGAACGCTTTGTCCGCTGGTCCCGCGTCCCGGCGGCGAAGGGCATGCTCTTGCCGAACTGCATTGATCTGACCGGATTCGAGCCGGGCGAAAAAGATCCGGAGCTGCTCAAGCGCTACGGGTTGCGCGGCCGAAAGGTGGTCATGACACTGGCAAGGTTGCTGCCCGATCGCCCCAAGGGTATTGATGAAGTGCTTGAAGCCTTGCCTTCACTCATGGCGGAGATTCCCCAGCTTTCGTACCTGATCTGCGGTGATGGGATTGACCGCCCGCGCTTAGCTGACAAAGCTCGCTCCCTGGGCCTTACCGTTGCCGACCGGACCTCCGCACCCAGTGGTTCTGGCCTGCTCTCTGCCGATTCCCCGTCTTCCCTCTCCGATCTTCCCTCTCCGATGGTAGTCTTCGCCGGCCGGGTTCCCGAGGCGGAGAAGGCGGCCCATTACCGCCTGGCGGATGCCTTCGTCATGGCTGGATATGGTGAAGGATTCGGGATCGTATATCTCGAGGCGCTGGCATGCGGGGTGCCGGTTCTGGCCAGCACGCTGGACGCAAGCCGGGAAGCCTTGCTGGAGGGAGAAATGGGGCTGTTGGTGGATCCTCGTAACCGCGCCGAGTTACGGCAAGGGATCCTGCGAGTATTGCAACAACCGCGAGGCACGGTGCCCCCGCGTCTGGAATACTTCTCCTTCCCGAATTTTGCCAAAAGGTGTCATGCCATCGTGAACCAGCTTTGCCCATCGGCGGCCTGAGCAGCGCGAAAGAAGGGGGAAGGCAGCAAGTGGAGACGCTGACGGGATTACGGACTACAGGACCACGGGTCTTTTGAACCGCTACTGAGGAATCCCCCGCATGCACCCCCTCTCCGCTCTCCTATCTCCTATCTCCTATCTCCGTTCTCCGAATGAGACCCCATGCGATTAAGCGCAATTGAAGCCAGCGCCATTCGCGAGGAGATCGGGCGTCTTGATCCCCAAGCCGAGGTCTATCTTTATGGCTCACGCGTGGATGATGCTGCGCGAGGGGGCGATGTTGATCTGCTGGTGGTGTCGGACACGCTCGGATTCCGGGATATTTTGTGCCTCCGCCGGCGAATTCTCGATCGCGTCGGCTGGCAACAACTGGACCTGGTAGTGCGACGGCGGGACCAGGTGGACGAGCCCTTGGCAGCCATGGCGCAGGAGACAGGGATCAGACTATGAACCTGAATCCGGCAGTTCAGAAACCACGGATGGCACAGATAACGGGGATGGGAAAGGGTTTTGTCAGGGTCCAGGACATCTTTCGCCGCCACCCGCCGGGTGAATGCTCTTTCCGCCGCAATCCCTTCTTTATCCGTGTTATCCGCGAAATCCGTGGTTCCAACTGCTGTTTTTAGGATGAAGCGGGAATATGCGCGCAGCCTGCTCGAACACGGCCTCGCGGAATTGGCCAACACCCGGAGGCACCTGGACTATTCCTTCCAGCAGGTTGCAGGGTTGCCGGATGCGCTGGAACCGGCCACGGAGAAGCAACTGGAGAGTGCCGAGGCCTTCACAGGCCGCTTTGCCCGCTCGGTTGATTTGTTAGTGAACAAGGTGCTTCGCGCATTGGATCGGGTGGAATTAAAACCGGAAGGCACGCTGCTGGATGTGGTTAATCGCGCCGAGAAACGCGGGCTGGTGGAGCATGCGGAAGAACTCTGCGAAATGAAAGACGTGCGGAATATGATCGCCCATGAGGCGGATGAACTAATGGCCATATTTACCACCATGGTCTCCAAGCTCCGCAAGTCGGGCGTCTGATTTCAGCATGTCAGCATGTCAGAATGTCAGCCCCCCCTCCTCCCCACCGCCTACGTCGCGTAGGCCTGTGGTCCTGTGGTCTAGTAGTCCTCCTATCTACCATCTACTATCTCCGCTCTCCTGTTTTGGCCGGTCTGGCCACCGCCTGGATCATCAACGACCCGCCCGCAAAGGCCGATGCCATCGTGGTGCTCGGCGGCGGACTCGAATACCGGCCATTTGCCGCTGCCCGGCTCTTTCGCGAGGGCGTCTCGCAGCGCATCCTCGTTACCCAGCCGGAACTGTCGCCCACTGCCCAGGCCGGCCTCGTGGTTCCCGAATTTGATCTCGCACGCCAGCTTCTCCTCACCAACGGGGTGGCGCCCGGAGCTATTCAAGCGCTCGGCACCAACGTGACCAGCACACGCGACGAAGCCCTGGCCCTGGCAACCTGGGTCAGGCAGAACCACGCCCGGTCCGTTCTGATTCCCACAGATGTTTTCCATTCCCGCCGTGTCCGCTGGATCTTCTCCCGGACCCTGCGCGGGACCGGCACCCAGGTTCACGTTGCGGCGATCGAGCCCACCCGCTACCAAAGCACCAACTGGTGGCAGCACGAGGAAGGCCTAATCGGCTTCCAGAACGAAGTCGTCAAATCCGCCTATTATCATCTGAAGTACTGACATAGGGGAAAAGCTGACATCCTGACATGCTGAAATCTGATGCGATGACGCTGGAGACCTCAAAACGCATGGAGGAGCCCAAACAAGCTTTGAGAAGCGAAAGAGCCCGACGAGCTGATTGCCATCTGCGTGACCATGTCCAGGACCGTTAAGAACCGCCTAAACAACGTCAGATAATCCTTCAGGTTTCAGGTCTCATCTCTCAGATCTCCAGCTTTCTCTGATGCGTGCGGAAACTGACTTGGCCAAGCTAAAGGCGTTTATGATCGCGCTCGGGAAGCGGGTGCCGGGCGCGGGGCGTATCTATCTTACGGGTGGGGCCACCGCCGTTCTCCATGGCTGGCGACCGATGACAATTGACATTGATCTCAAACCAGACCCCGAGCCGCTCGGCCTCTTTGAGGCGCTCGCAATACTTAAGGATCAACTCGATATTAATGTGGAACTCGCCTGTCCGGACCAGTTCATCCCCGCCATTCCGGGATGGCGCGAACGCAGCATCTTCATCGCTCGCCACGGGCTGCTCGATTTTTTTCATTACGACCCTTACGGACAGGCTATGTCCAAGCTACAACGCCGCCACGACCGTGACCTCCTGGACGTTTGCTCCATGCTGCGCGCAAAACTGATCGCCAAGGATCGCCTGCGAGAGATGTTCACCCTGATCAAGCCGCAACTGATCCGCTACCCCGCGATTGATCCAGGTTCATTTGAAGCCGCAGTCCTGAGATTCTGCGATGACAAATCATGAGCTGATGCTGGGGCTTCCTGGAGAGGCGCTCTTGCGGGAAGGTCTGGCCGATGTTCAGTCTCGCAGATGCACCGTCCCTGCCTGCCTGGTGAGCATCGCCTGGTCCCGGTTGTGTTCCGCTGGATTGATCCCGGGGGCGGTTGCCAGTTCATGTCCCGAACCGGAGCGGCAACTGTACCACCTGCTCCGGCAGGAGGGTGGCGACGCTTACTCCCGATACAACTCCTTGCTTCGCGAGTTGATGAGCTTTGAACAGGCGCTCGACCGACGACAAAGCAAGATCCAGCTTTCAGCACTTGATGTGGCCCGTAGTCCTGTGGTCCCATAGTCCGCAGTTTCCGATTTCAGCTTTTCGGCATGTCGCATTGAGATCATTGAAGAGATGGTCGGAAGGCTCTCATGCCGCAACGCTAATAGACTTCCAAAACGAGGTGATGAAGTCGGGTTTCTATCACGTCCGCTATTGAGCCCTTAGGATGTTCGAGGACCTTCTCTCGCATTACAACTCGATGGAGCCGGCCGGCAGGGACGCCTGGAATCCGCTGACCAACGAGTTGGAGCTGTGGCATCGAACGCGTCTGCTGGTCGAGTTTGCCCGGGCGCTCCGGGCCCTGCCTGGTCCCATCGAAAAGGCAAGGGTGCTCGATGTCGGGTGCGGGGTTGGCCGGAGCACGCGGCTGCTGCTCGAATTCGGCCTCCGTCCGGAGAATATTCTGGGCATTGATCTTCGGCCCACGGCGATTGAACACGCCCGGCAGCTCAACCCGGCGATCCCATTCCGCGCCGTCAACGGCTTTGACGACTGGCCGGCGGAATTGCAGTTTGATCTCTGTCTCCAATGCACGGTGTTTAGCTCGATTTCCGGCGTGGAGCGGCGCGAAGGGACCGCCCGCATGATGGAGAAGGCGGTGGGAAGCAAGGGGTTCATTTTCTGGTGGGATCGGCTCCGGGCCAACGACTTCGCGGGGAATGATCCCCTCGACCCGGCGGCGTTTTTCCCTGGCAGGCATCTGCTCTCGCTTCGCCCTGTTTCCCTTTGGCCATCGATTGAGGAGAGCCTGCGACCGTTGCGTGGGCTGCGGAAAATCCTTGTTTCTGTCTTCGGGCGGTTCGGCTATCCGAAAACCCATGTCGCGGCGGTGTTTGGGCCCAAATCGTGATGAATTCCGCCCTCTGATTCTACTATGAAATACCTGGTCACAGGCGCGGGCGGGTTTATCGGCAGCCATGTGGTGGAGGCGTTGCTTGGCGCCGGCCATGAAGTGCGTGCGCTGGCCCGCTACAACGGCCGCGGCAGTTGGGGACATCTCGACACCAGTCCCGCTGCGACACACCCGAAACTCGATGTTCGACTCGGCGACGTCACAGATGCCTCGATGATGCGAACCCTGGTGGACGGCTGCGACGTCGTCCTCCACCTCGCCGCCCTCATCGGCATCCCCTACTCGTACCACGCGCCGGCCTCCTACATCGCCACCAACGTGAGCGGCACCCTGAACATCCTCGAAGCCTGCCGCGCGACGCCCGTGCGCCGTGTGGTGGTCACCTCCACCAGCGAGGTCTATGGCACAGCCCGCTACGCGCCGATTGACGAAAAGCACCCTCTGCAAGGTCAATCCCCTTACTCTGCCAGCAAGATCGCCGCCGACAAACTGGCCGAATCCTACTTCTGCAGCTTTGATCTCCCCGTCGTCACCTTGCGCCCTTTCAACACTTACGGCCCCCGCCAGTCGGCCCGCGCCGTCATCCCCACGGTCCTGACCCAGGCGCTCAACGGCGCCAGCGAGATTTGCCTCGGCAACCTCGATCCCAAACGTGACCTGACCTTCGTGGAAGACACCGCCCGTGCTTTCCTCCTGGCAGCGGAAACGCCCGGCATCGAAGGCGAAGTCATCCATTTCGGCCAGGGGGAAGCCGTGACCGTAGGCGAGCTGGCCCAAAAATGCCTGGACGCCGTCAGCAGCAAAGCCCGCATCACCAGCGTATCCGAACGCCAACGCCCCGAAAAAAGCGAGGTCGGCCTGCTCCTCTGCGACCCGGCAAAAGCCCGTCGCGTCCTGAACTGGACCCCGCAAGTCTCCCTGGATGAAGGCCTGCGGCGGACGGCCGACTACCTCCGGAAGAATCTAGGGCAATATCGGCAAGGGCATTACGTGGTGTGACGGGCAGGCGCATCTTACTTGATTGGGCAATTTCTGCTTTCTGCTTTCCCAATTTCTGCTTTTCAGAACGCCCTCCTAAATGAAGCCCGCAAAGAAAACAAAACCCGCCCCTGCCGCCGGTCTGCGCGCTGTCATCCTCGCCGGCGGCAAGGGCGTCCGGCTACACCCGTTTACGGTCAATTTCCCTAAACCGCTCGTCCCGCTCGGGGACAAGCCGGTTCTTGAGGTGCTGATGGAACGGCTGCTGGCGTTTGGCATTAATGACGTTACGCTCACCCTCGGGCACCTGGCTGAGCTGCTGAAAGCCTATTTCCACCACCGGCAGGAATTCAGAAGCCGCTTCAAATTGCGCTATGTGGAGGAGGATGAGCCCACCGGAACGGCTGGATCGCTAGCCCATGTCCGGGGCCTGGACCGCACTTTCCTCGTCATGAACGGGGACTTGCTGACCGACCTCGACTTCGGCGCACTGGTGAACTTTCATCGGCAGCAAAAGGCAATGCTGACCATCGCCACCCACATGCGCTCCGTAAAGGTTGACCTTGGCGTGCTTGATTTCGATAAGGAATATCGGATCACGGCATACCGGGAGAAGCCCGAGCATCATTACCACGTCAGCATGGGCGTTTATGTTTATGAGCCAGCTGTGCTCCGCCATATCCCCAAAGGCAAGTATCTCGATTTTCCCGACCTGGTCTTGAAACTGGTCGCGAACGGCGATCGCGTCTGTGCCTACCCCGCAAAGTGCCAGTGGCTGGATATTGGTCGCCCCGACGACTATGCCCGCGCCCAGGCCATCTTCGCCGAAAAGCGAAGCGCCTCCGAGCGGGTCTGATCTGGAAGATCGAAGATCGAAAATCAAAGATCGCCGGTCTCCTATCTTCCGTCTTGCATCTTCTATCTCCGGTATGACGATCTCCCATCTTCAATCTCCTATCTCCTGTCTGAAATGACCTGGCACATCCCCCTAAGCGACCTCGACTACGGCCCCGAAGAAGAGGCTGCGGTCTTGCGCGTCTTGAAGACGAAGTGGCTCTCCATGGGCCCGGAGACCAAAGCCTTCGAGGAAGAATTCGCAGCTTCCGTCGGGACGAAGCACGCCATCGCCGTCTCCAACGGCACCGCCGCCCTGCACCTTGCCTTCCTGGCCCTGGGGATCGGCCCCGGCGAAACCATCATCCAACCCGCCGTCAACTTCGTCGCCTCCGCCAACATGACCAAAGCCGTCGGCGCCACCCCCCTCTTCGCCGACATCAACTCCCTGGACGAGCCAACCCTCTCCCCCGAGTCCATCTCCCATCTTCTATCTTCCATCTCCCCGACGGCGTCCGCTTTTCGGCCGAAGGCCGTCGTCGTGATGCACTATGGCGGCCACTGCTGCCGCATGGCAGAAATCCAGAAAATCTGCCGCCAGTACAATCTCGCCCTGGTTGAAGACGCCTGCCACGCCATCGGCGCCCGTTACTCCGACATTCCGCATCACGCATCCCGCATCACGCATCACGCATCACCACCCCCTGACCTTGGTGCCGATCTCCCATCTCCCAACTCCGATCTCCCATCTTCCCCCCAGTCCGTCGGCTCCCTAGGCGACATCGGCTGTTTCTCCTTCTTCAGCAACAAGAACCTCGTCACCGGCGAAGGTGGCATGGTCACTACAAACCGCGATGACATCGCCGAAAAGGTGCGCAATCTCCGCTCGCACGGCATGAGCACGCTCACCTGGGACCGCCACCGCGGCCATGCCGCTTCCTACGATGTGCTCGCACACGGCTATAATTACCGTCTGGACGACCTCCGCTCCGCCTTGGGCCGCGAGCAACTCAAGAAGTTGGACCGCAACAACCAGCGCCGCCGGGAACTGACCTCCCTTTATTGGGAAAACCTCGCCCCCCTCGAGCAGCAAGGCTGGACCCTCCCCTTCAAGCGCATGGGCGTTGAAGAAGGAAGATCGAAGATCGAAGATAGCAGCTCCCCTTCCCATCTCCGATCTCCCATCTCCTATCTGCCTTCTTCGTGCGCCGCCCATCTCATGGTGGTCGTCGCCCCCGATGCCGAGACCCGCTGGCGCAGCGCCGAAGCGCTGAAGGCGAAAGGCATCCAAACCAGTCTGCACTATCCATTCGTCCCCAGCTTCACCGCCTTCCGCGAAAGCACCAAAACGGGAGAACAGCCAATCTCCGCCGAATTCTCCAAACGCGTCATCACCCTCCCCCTCTATCCGACCATGACCCCTGAACAAGTGGAAACAGTCTGCGCCACCCTGATCCCTGATCACTAATACCTGCTTAATGGCAGCCATCTCCCATCTTCCATCTCCTAACTCCCAGGTTGCCCCTGCTTTCAGCTTTCCCAATTTCAGCTTTTGACTTGATGCCCCCCATCTCCCATCTTCCATCTCCGAGCTCCGAGAATTGGTCCCTGATCATCCGCCCCAAAACCGGATGGTTCGAACTCCACCTCGCCGACCTCTGGCGCTACCGCGACCTCACCACGCTGTTCGTCTGGCGCGATTTCGTGGCCCAATACAAGCAGACCATCCTCGGCCCCCTCTGGCACCTGCTCCAGCCGCTCTTTACCACGATCCTGTTCACCCTCATCTTTGGCCGCATCGCCAAACTCCCGACCGACAACATACCGCCCATGCTGTTCTACATGGCAGGAATAACCGCATGGACCTATTTCTCCGAGTGCCTCAACCGCACCTCCACCACCTTTCTGACCAACGCCAGCATCTTCGGCAAAGTCTATTTCCCCAGGCTCTGCGTCCCGCTCTCGGTCGTCATCTCGAACCTGATCAAATTCGCCATCCAGTTCGCCCTGTTCCTCGGCTTCCTGGCGTTCTTCTGGATGAAAGGCGCTCCCATCCACCCAAACATCTCCATTCTCCTAACTCCTATCTTGTTGTTAATGATGGCCGCCCTCGGTCTCGGCACCGGCATCATCGTCTCCGCCCTGACCACCAAATACCGCGACCTGCAGGTCCTGGTCACCTTTGGCGTCCAATTGGCCATGTATGCCACCCCGGTCATCTACCCGCTCTCCATGTTTCCCAACTCGGCCCGCTGGATCATCGTCGTGACCCCCATGGCCCCGATCATTGAAGCCTTCCGGTATGCCTTCCTCGGCCAGGGCCTGTTCAGTTGGGGTTATCTAGGCATCAGCGCCGCCATCATCGCCGCCATCCTCTTCATAGGCATCGTCCTCTTCAACCACGTCGAGCGGACGTTTATGGATACGGTGTGAGGGGGGCTGAAAGGTGAAATGCTGAAAAGCTGACATCCCGACATGCTGAAATCTGAAACCTGGGGTGGCGACGCTTACTGAGGAGTCCCCGGCATGCACTACACCCGGAACTGGAGAAGCCTCTCCCTCTCCCCTGCAGCAGGGGAGAGGGCCGGGGAGAGGGGTCCCCCCAGTGTTGTCTATCCCGCGGACTTGGCAGTAAGTTCCTTTCTCTGTGTTCATTGAGTTCTTTGCGGTTAATCGCAAGTGCCGTTTCTGGGTTTATCTGTGTTATCCGCGAAATCCGGGGTTCCAACTGCTGTTTTTTGGGTTTATCCTTTGAGGGCGGACGCCGGTTCCTTGGTCTCTGGCCTGATCGCCTCAACCCGCCGCCGGCTTGCAGGCAAAATCGCCGCCACCACCACCCTGATCGCTCTCTGCGGATGGTGCACCCTCCGCC
>JAPLUA010000634.1 GCA_026397855.1 Verrucomicrobiota bacterium
AACGGCGGCTGTTCTTTGTGGCTGGATGACTCCACATGAGAGCCCTCGCCGCAATCTGCCTTTCAATCCTGATAACGGAGTTCATTGAGCCGGCCCTGGCGGCGCAATCAGCCTCCGCTCAGTCGGTGCAGATTGCCAAAGACCAAGTCAGCGACTGGCGGATTATCTGTCCGCCACCGGCATCCCCGGCCATCAACTGGGCGGCGAGTGAGCTGCAGAGATACCTCCGGCAGATGAGCGGCTGCAGGCTGCCGATCGCTAGCCGGACCCGAGGCAAGCCCGCGTTGGCCATCGGGCTCCGTCCCGAGTTGTCGCCTGATTACCGCGCGGCACTGCCCCCGTCCGCGAAGGGTTACGATGGCTACGCGGTGGCAGTGGTGCCCGGGACGCGCAAGACCCCGGCCTGCATCGTGATCGCCGGGGACAACTCGCGCGGCGTGATTTACGGCGTTTACGATTTGCTGGAGCGCCTGGGCTGCCGCTGGTCTGACCCAACTCAAGAGGCCGCCCCTCCCGAAACCGTGCCGCAGCGGACCACGCTTTCGCTTCCCGCCAGCTCATGGGCCGTGGCCTCGCCGGACGAATACCGTATCTGCAAACGGAGCGAATGGCTCTCCGGGATGCGGACCGCCCCGCCGCTCCGGCAGCTCGATTGGGTGATGAAGGCCCGTTACAACGGCATCGGCTGGCAGGCTGCCGGGACGCCGATCGAAACCCAATACCGGCAGCTCGCCGACAGCGACCTGCTCGCCGAACTGGCCAGGCGCGACCTGCTGCTCCGCGCCGAAAACTGCCTGACCAACAGCGCTCCTGTCACCACCTACCGCAACCCGCTGCTTCCGGACCGGGAGATCGCCGACCCCTTCGTGCTGCGCGTGGACAAGAAGTATTACCTCTACCCGACTTCCGACACGCGCGGCTACGAGGTCTTCGTCTCCGACGACCTGGTCCATTGGGATCGCAAGGCGCGTGTGTTCCGGGACCCGCGTGGGGGCGACTGGGCGCCCGAGGTCTTTTACAACCGGCGCAGCGACGGTAAGTTTTACCTCTACTACACGGACAACCTGCCCGGGCCCAGAAGCGGGCCGCTGGATAAGCAGATCGGCGTGGCGGTGGCCGAGAGCCCCCTCGGGCCATTCACCGACAAGGGCGCACTGGCGGCCTACTCGATTGATGCGCACCCGTTCCAGGATGATGACGGCAAGCTGTATCTCTACTCCGTAAACCTGGAAGGCGGCTTCAAGATCGTGGTCCAGCCGATGGCGGACCCGCTGACCAAGCAGGGTGAACCCAAGGTGCTCATCCGCCCCACCGAAGCCTGGGAGAAACGCAATGGCGATGTGACCGAGGGTCCGTTCATGTTGAAACGCAAGGGCACCTACTACCTCATGTTCTCCGGGACCGGTGCCGACTCGCCCAATTACGGCATCGGCTACGCCACGTCGCAATCGCCCACGGGGCCATTCGTGAAGCACCCCGGCAATCCCATCGCCCACCGCGGGGAAAAGGTGCTGGGGCCAGGCCATCATTCCGTGGTGGAAGGCCCGGACGGCAAGCTATGGATGGTCTATCACCAGAAATGGAACGACGACCGGAGCTTCCACCGCTTCCTGGCAATTGACCCTATGTGGTTCGACGACGAAGGCGTCATTCATACGACGCTCTCCCGGGATGCCGATAAGCCATCACCTTGACCGGCGCTCCTTCGGCGATTGACGTTGTTGAGGGGTGTGAGTTCCGGCAGGTTGCTATACCGGAGGCTGGACCGGATCCGAAATGGGGTCCTTCTTTCTGGCACGGCAGACCAACAATGCCGCCAGGCCAATGGTCACCAGGCTAAACACCCCGGGCTCGGGGATGGTGCTGACGACTAGCGCTTCGCCGTAACTGAATGCGGGACCAATCGTAATAACTCCCCCAAGAGAGCCATCAAAGCTGCCCAGATCGCCTCCCGTCCAGTAAGCTGGAAAGCCGTTCTCAATGCCCCCAAGATATGGCCAAGTCCCATTCTGCAGCCAAGGGTCTTCCGGATCGGGTTCGTGTGCCAAACTAAGTTCCGCAGCCAGCGCCAGCAGTTGCTCCAACCGGTAAGCTTCTTCGTTTTCGCGTGTGTAAGGTTGTCCGTTCGGCAAGGTGATCGGTGAGTGCAGCCAGGGCAGGAAATCACGCTCGAAGATTTCCTGCTGCCGCTGCCAATACCGTTGCTGGAGCAACGCATTCTGTTGCTCCGCGCGCACCGGATCCCAGTTCGGCGGCAGCGGGATATCGGGTGGAAGCGGCGGTAAGTCCTGAGCCAAGGCCGCCAGCGATAAGCAGACCAAGCCCATCGCCAATAACAATGATTTGATTCGCTTGTTCATAACCGCATCGTGCCCATCACTGATGATGGCTTACGCCCCCATCGGGCAGACGTCAAGCTTTAGTTGCGCTTCTTGACAGGACGGGTTCAAACGTCAGCACACCCGGGCCACTTCCATCCCCAACAGGCGGCCCAGCTTCTCAAGTTTCGCCGCGATGTGGCCCACGCCTACGGCGCAATGATGCGCCGGGCCATGCGCATTCCAGTTCTCCACGAACTTGCGCGCCCCGATGCTGAACCGGTAGCGGCTGTTCGTGTTGCCGATTTCAAGGATTGGCCCCGGCTCGGACCGGCCTTCCGCGACGAGCAGTTTCACCCGCCCGTCCACGGTCTGCACCACCGACAGAAGGGTCACCGGCCCGTGCTTGACGGACATTTCCACCGAGAGTCCACGCCCGACCTTGCCGTGATAGACTTGCAGGGGACGCACCTTCGTCTTGCCCTGCGCGATCCGGATATGCCCCGGTCCGTCGTGGCCCATGAGCACGATGTCATCGTTAAAATCCATCGCATAGTATTCGGTAAACGATCCGCCCGCGCCGAAGCAGTCCAGGATCTTCATCGCCTGGACGTTCTTGATCTCCATCTCGCCCGCAACCGGGATGCCCCGCCCCGTCAGCAGCGAGGTGCCGAGGATGATGGAGGTAATCGTGTCCTCGTTCGACGCATTGCCGGTGCCGGAATAGAAGTAAGCCAGGGAACCGAGCTTGTGTTCCTCGGCCAGGCGATCCAGGGCTACCGAGGTGCGTGCCGCCCGCTCCAACTCCGACCTGAGACAGTCCGGCTGGACATCGAACACCTTGTGAAAATACTTAACGCGCTCCGCGACCCGGGCCTTGGCTACCTGCTTCCGCAACGCCGCGAGCTCATCCACCTCGATGATCTCGACGTGCCCGCCGAAGAACGCGCATTGCTGGGTGAGGTCGGAGTAGATGTCGAGCATGCCGCAGTAATAATGCCCCATCACCCCCATCCGGTTATGTTCCATCGCGTAGGCCACACGCGCCGCCTCGACCCACTCGTCCACCTCCCGCCAGCAAGCCGGGTCGTTGTCGAGCATCCCTGTGACCTGGTGGAATGCGATGCGCGCGCGGTTGAACACATTGGCAATCTCGGGCACCGGACACGACGCGCAGTAGGCCAGCCATTCGCCGGTCATCCGGGTGCGGTCCCCGATCTTGTTGAAGGCGGCATAATCAATGGCCGCCGCGGGTTGGAGATTCAGGATGATGACCGGCACCTTGGCGCGGCGCACCACGGGCAGCACGGTGGACGAGAGCGCATACGTCGTGACGTGCAGAAAGATGAGGTCCACGTCCGCCTGTCGAAACTTGTGCCCGGCCGCCAGCGCCTTTTCCGGCGTGTCCACGAGCCCGAGGTTCACCACCTGCACGCCGGGCCGCTTGAGCTTGTCCTCGACGCGGTTGAGGTAGCCTTTGAGCCGTTGCTCCAGCCCGGCGAATTGCGGCCAATAGGTATCTAAACCGATGCCGAATAGGCCAATACGAAGCGCGGTTTGTTTGGATGTTCTCATGCCTGGTGTGGAGATTATCAGTTGCTGGTATTAGCGCAAAACAGGATTCGCCGGTGATCCGCCTGCAAGCGATGGCTCAAAGGTGAAAGCCATCTTTCCTCTCGCAGGAATCTGCACAGCGGGGACCACCGCCCACCCATCCTCCACCCGCAGACCCTTTTCAGGATGGCGAAGACGGGTCGTGCCTTGAGGCAATCGCACGCGCAGATTTACAAGGCAACTCCTGCCGGAACAATTCTCCAGTGTCACCCGGACTTGCCCGGGCTTGAACTCACCCGAGACCAGAATGCCTTCCCTGGCCGCGAGGTTATGGAAGGTAACCCCCTGCCGCTCCCAGTCCGGGGGAATTGCCGGAAAGACCGTAATCGTGCCCTCGTCATCCGGGTCCAACAACATCCGGGCAATGTTGCAGACCAGGGAACCGTGGGCCGCAATCTCGGGGGTCTTCTTGAAGTCCTCGGAATCACTGACCGTCTCGCCGAAGCAGGTGTCGTCGAAGAGGGTGATGCCGGGCTGAATGAACCTCCTGGCCCAGCGGCGGGCCTCGCCGCCATCGTGGAGTTTCGCCGCGATTACCCCCATCCAGCCGTTGTTGAATACATAATCCCCGGTCTTCGAGGTGCGAAACAGCGTGTAGCTGGCGCGGACGAGCGGATCATCGCTGGCCATGATCTGGTACCACCACGACGGAATCAGCCAGGTGGCGTCACCGGAGTTTTCCGCCGGTACGGCGCCGGGTCCTACGGTCAGGACTTTAGTCCCCTTGTAATCGGCCGTGGGGAGCAGGACTTTGCTCGCCATTTCCCCCCACCCCTTCTCCGCGACGCCGCGGCGGACCGACTCCCGCAGGCCGTAGATGGTTCCGGCCTGCTGAACCGTGTTGGGCATGTATTTGTTCAGGTAGGCGTTGAGGTCCGGACGCCATTGCAGGTCTTCCACCGAAACCCGTGTGGTCTCTTTGAGAATGCGCCGCGCCAATGCGCCATACCGGTCGTCGCCGCTCCAATCCACATAATTCAACGCCATGAGCGCAGCGTTGTTGCCCGAAAAATCTTCATACGCCCAGATCCCCTCGCCTTCCGTCGGCGGGGTGACGATCGTGCCGTCGTAGCCCATCAGGGGGCCGAACTTTGCCCCGCCGCTGTATTTCACCGAGACCTTGTGCAAGGTCAGGCCTTCCCTGGCGTAGCGCTCCGCGCGTGGCATCGCACGCCCCAGCCAGTCCACCACCCGGCGGGCTTCATCAAGATGGTTCCCGTAGAGGAGGGCCATCTGGTTCAGAACCATGTCGTATTCGGGACAGACCGCGCCGGCAAACAGCTCGACGCTGGTGCCGTTGCAGCCCGGCGGGACATCCGTCCGGCCAAAGAACACCCCGAGGTAGTACGTGGACCGGGCGTACCAGGTGGCAAGCTCCCGGTCTGGCAAGCGGACTTCGGATCGGGCGTAAAAGTCCTTCCACCATTGCGCCGTCTCCTTGCGCGCGGCCTCATACCCGCGCGCCTGCGCCGTTTCTGCCTTCTGCCAGGCCGCCGCAACCGGGTCGGCGCTCTCGTATGAGGAACCGGGGGCTATGTAGAACGTGAGCGTTTTCCCCGGCTTCGTGGCGCCCAGCAGAAAGGCCTGGCTGTCAACAAAGGCATCCGCCCCTTCGCAGACGATCGCGAGCGTGGCCGTGCAGGATTTGGGACGCTGGGCCACCACCACCAATCCGTGGGGCTTTTGGACGCCAGTTCCGGTCCACGGATCCTGCTCCTTTGCGTAGAATCCTGCGTTCACATAGACCCGGACCTTCCGGTTGATGCCCACGCGCATCTGGAAGGGCAATGGGGCCTTGGGAGCGTCAGTGATCCGGACCACCAGCACCCCTTCGGGCGTGATAAACATCTCGCGGCGGCTCCGGAATGCATTCCTGCCATGCTGACGAGCGTCCGCCCCAACCGGATCGGCACTGAGGCCGAGGTCTATGGTGAGAAGCCCGGTGGCAATATCCAGGTTGTGCCGGAAGGAGGTCACCTGTCCGGGCTCAAGGTTGGTGCCGTAGCCGCCGGCCAGGTCAAAGGGGAGATGACGATGGGCTTCATCATCCCACCAATACTGGTAAGAGAGGTAGGGAAGATGCTTGAGCCCGCCCCGGGTGGTGATGGCACATGCTCCCGGCACGGTAAATCCGTCGGGGCCAA
>JAPLUA010000038.1:0-7058 GCA_026397855.1 Verrucomicrobiota bacterium
ACGGGCCTGCGCAATCAACTCCCCACGCTCGCCGTCCGCCTGATCCCCCGGTCAATCGTCCGCAAAATCACCAAGCGCCTTAACGCGGTTCCAGATGCCTGATACTGACAAGACAGCAGGACCCACCGCTTCACCGCTGAAGTGAATCCGCAATCCGTGTCTTCAGCACCGATCAGAACCGGTCCGGGTGATCGCTCGCCCATTTCACCTCTTGCCGTTCTGCGACACTTGGTGCTTTAATCCGGCCGTGAAACAAAGCGCCACCCAGCCCGCCAAATCCGTCACCCGCCGCCAATTCCTTGCCACAGCGGCGGCCGTCTCCGCCTATACCATCGTCCCGCGCCACGTCCTGGGCGCGGGCGAAACGCCCCCCAGCGAAAAGCTTAACATCGCCGGTATCGGCATCGGCGGCATGGGGGCGGCCAACCTCGAAAACCTCAAGACCCAGAACATCGTGGCCCTTTGCGACGTGGACCCCAGCTATGCCGCCAAGACCATTAAGAAGCATCCCGCGGCAAGAGTCTGGACCGATTACCGGGAAATGCTCGAGCAGCAGAAGGACATCGAGGGCGTGGTCATCGCTACCCCCGACCATACCCACGCCGTCATCGCCCTGGCCGCCATGAAAGCCGGCAAACACGTCTATTGCCAGAAGCCCCTCACGCACGACATCCACGAGGCGCGCACCCTGGCCCAGGCCGCCAGGCAATCGCGTGTCGCCACCCAGATGGGTAACCAGGGCCATTCAACCGAGGGCATACGCCTGATCTGCGAATGGATCTGGGCCGGCGCCATCGGCGAGGTTCGCGAGGTGGATGCCTGGTGCGATCTGACCTATTATCCCTGGGGCCACGCTTACTGGAGTTCGAAATGGGCGGTGCGCCCCACGGACACTCCCCCGTTGCCCGACAAACTCAACTGGGATCTTTGGCTCGGGCCGGCCAAAGAGCGCCCGTATCACCCGGCTTACCATCCCCGCGTCTGGCGTTGCTGGTGGGATTTCGGCTGCGGCATGATGGGCGACCGCGGTGCCCATACCTTCGATGCCGCCGTTTGGGCTTTAAAGCTCGGCCACCCCGCGTCCATCGAGGCGACCTCTTGCGGCCGGAACGCGGATGCTCATCCGCTCTCCGCCATGGTTACCTACCGCTTTCCAGCCCGCGACAGCCTGCCCCCGCTCAAGCTCACCTGGTGGGAGGGACTGCGCGCTCCCCGCCCTGAAGAACTGGATGATGACCTCGAAATGCATCCGGAAGGGGGCCTCGTTTTCAATGGGAGCAAAGGCAAAATCATGGCTGGTGTTTACGGCCAGCGCCCCATCCTCATGCCCTCCGCGCTGGATAAAGACTACAAGCGCCCGCCCCGCACCATTCCCCGCATCCCGTCCGAAAACCACGAACTCGACTGGGTCCGCGCCGCCAGGACGGGCACGCCCGCTGTTTCTAACTTCGAGTATGCCGCCCACCTCACCGAAATCTGCCTGCTGGGGAATGTGGCCAAACGCGCCGATGCCCGCGTTTTATGGGACGGCCCGAACATGAAGGTCACCAACCTGCCCGAGGCCAATCAATACGTGCGCACCGAATACCGCCAGGGTTGGAAACTCTAAAGCCGTAACCATGCAATCACGGGGAGTTGATCCAGGGTGCTGCATGTTTGGCCGCCCGAATCCGCCACAGCGCTGAGGACGGGCATAACGGGGCCTGAAACAGTGCTTACCGTCCGCTGAAATGAACCGTGATATCAACTTCGGGATGCGCTTTTGAAACCTTATCAACGATCTTCTGCTCAACGCTCTCTGTGCTGTCAAGCATGAGAGACTTGTCTGCTAGAAAGTGCATTATCACGAATAGCTGCCGGCCCGCATTACGCATCTTTACTGACTTCACGCCTTTCAGTTGATGTTCAGCTGCGCATTCGGATGCTATGCTTAGGATTTTATCCTTAAGCTCTTTAGGGCTTGCATCAACCAGATCGTAAAAACTCTCACGCATAATGCTGATAGGTTTTATAAGTAAAACAGCAGCAAGTATGATACATGTGATCGGGTCAACATAGGAAGCATATCCCTTCCAGTGGGTGGTGGAGATGTAGGCCGAGAGACCAAAAGCCACAAAAACACCGAGGCTGATTATGCCTTCAATGATCCAGAACTGGCTATCTACGAGCAATATCTTCGAGTTACACCGCCTCCCCACTCTCTTCATGTAGATCCCAAACATCGTAGAGACAAGAGAGCTTATAAACGCGTAGATGACGGCCAGACGAATATTGTCCATAGGCTCGGGGTGTGCGATATCCTGCATGCTTGCAACGATCGTGGCAGCGCATATGGCAGTAATCAGGGTAGCATCTACGGCCGTCATGAGCGGTTCATATTTTGCATAGCCAAAGTTGTACTTCTCGTTGGGCGGGAGGTGGATCTTGCGAACAACTGTAATCGCAAATAGGGCGATGGCGATATCAGCGATGCCGTAAAGGCCATCAAGCATCAATGTCATGGAATCGCATAAAACTGCTATCGTGACAGCGGTGAAGCCGCAGATCATGGTGAGAACTACGGAAAACTTTAAAACGAAGAGTTCGCGTTCGTCGCCGACATGTTTGACTGCCGAAGGGCTTATCATGATTCTTGTTAACTGGCAGGAAATTGCCTTTCGCGCGCCCGCCCGTACTGAGCGTTGCGCGAGTGAGGGGCGGAATTAGTTTTCCATTTCACCAAGTATTTTTCGACCCTATCAAATGGCGTGCGCAAGGTCAACTGACGGTTCTTCCTGTTGCAGGGCCAGATAGTTCCCCGCCTTGGCGTTCGTCACCGTTGAATAGTTATGCCTGAGTTCTCCCGCTCATTGCAGAGCGGGGATGTTTTCCTCCACCGGCGAACTCGCGCGCAGCCGGGCGATGATCCCGGGCAGATGCTTCAGCACGTAATCCACCTCCGCCTCCGTGTTGTAGATGCTGAGGCTGAAGCGGATGCTGCCGCGCGCGCGCGCGGCGCTGCAGCCCATCGCCGTCAGCACATGCGAGGGATCCAGCGACCCCGTGGTACAGGCCGATCCGCTTGAAGCGCAGATCCCCGCATGGTCCAGCAGCATCAGGATCCCTTCCGCCTCGACGCCGGCGAAGGCGATGTTGCAGGTGTTGGGCAGGCGCGGCTCCCGGGCCCCATTGCGCGTGGTGCCGGGTATGCCTCCCAGAATCCCCTCCTCCAGCCGGTCCCGCAGCGCCCGGACGCGCGTCTCTTCGTCCGGCAGGCGGGCCATGGCCAGTTCCGCCGCCCGGCCGAAGGCCACGATATTGGCAACATTCTCGGTCCCGCCCCTTCGCCCGCGCTCCTGCCCGCCCCCAATGACGTAGGGCTGGTATTTGACGCGGCGCTTTACGTAGAGCAGCCCGATGCCCTTGGGCGCATGCAGCTTGTGCGCGGACAAGGACAGGAAATCCACATCCAGCTCCCGCACGTCAACCTTAAGCTTCCCCGCCGCCTGCACCGCATCCGTATGGAGCAGGACCCCTTGGCGGCGGCAAATCGCCGCGATCTCCCGGATCGGGAAGACGATGCCCGTCTCGTTATTCGCCCACATCACCGAGACCAGGGCGGTGTCAGGCCGTATGGCTTGCTCGAACCGTTGCAGGTCCAGCAAGCCGTCCGGCTCGACCGGCTGGAATGTCACCGGGCAACCCTGCTTCTGGAGCAGCGCGCAATACTTGATATTGGCCGAGTGCTCGACGGCTGTCGTGAGGACATGCCGCTTATCCGGCTGCGTCGCCAGCGCGCTGTGGATCGCCGAGTTGTTGCTCTCGGTGCCGCAGCTGGTGAAGACAATCTCCCGCGGTTCCGCATTAATCAGCGCCGCAACCCGCGCCCTCGCCTCATCGAGATGGCCGCCGACCTGCCGCCCGAAAGCGTAAGTGCTGGAAGGATTGCCCCAGTGCTCCCGCAGGAACGGAAGCATCGCGTCCACCACCTCGGGCGCGACCCGTGTGGTGGCATTGTTATCGAAGTAGCATAAAGCCGGGCTGTTCATCGCACCAATTTCTATCGCCCACAACCTAGCCGATTACCCAGGGAATGCCAGCATCAACCCCCGTCCTTCAGATTTTCGGGCCACGCTCAGCGCAGCCCGGCTGTCCCCACAACTGGTGACATGCGGGGGACAAGGATTCTGTTATCTTGTAATCACTGTTGATGCAAAAACGCAGTAGTCAGACCGTGTGTGGCTGACAGGCGCAAATCTGCGGCGCCGCATCAGGGCTGGATTTAGTGTTGTTCTCAGTTTGAAATGTGGCAAGAAGGCCGGAGTAAAATCCGGCCTTTTTGTTGTACCGCACCGAGTGAAACGTGATGCGTGATGCGTGGCCCCCCCAAATACGCTCCCACGCTCCCACGCTCCCCACGCTCCACGCCCCCACGCTTGCCGTCCCCGTTCCCACGCTCTACGATACGCAAACCGTTGTGAAGCCGTTAACCTCCTATACCAGCAAACTGAGCGACAGCCAGGCAGCCGCCCTTAAGGCCTGGTTGCAGTCGCGTCATTACCAGTTCCGCGATGTCCCCTACGCCCGGTTCGCCGCGGAAAAGGAGAAGACTAATCTCGTGTTCTACGAAAGCGGCAAACTCGTCGTGCAGGGCAAGGGGACGCAGGAGTTCGTGGAGTTCGTCCTCGAGCCGGAGATCCTGAAGGAGGTTCGCCTCGGCTACGAAACCGTCTTGAATCCCGACCTGCTATTGCCCCGGTTTGGCGTGGACGAAAGCGGCAAAGGCGACTTCTTCGGCCCGCTCTGCATCGCCGGCGTCTATGTAAACGAGGCCGTGATCAAATCGTGGGCTGAGGCCGGCATTCGCGACTCGAAGAATATCTCCAGCGACAAGAAGATTAAGGACCTGTCAGAACTCATCCGCCAGACCCCTGGCTGCGTTACCTCCGTCGTCCCCATCGGCAACGACGCCTACAACCGCCTTTACACGACGATGCGGAGCGTCAATACCATCCTCGCCTGGGGCCATGCCCGCGTCATCGAAAACCTCATGGGCCAGCGGCATCGAATGACCCCGCTACCCGTCCGGGCCATCAGCGACCAGTTCGCCTCCAACAAGGATGTGGTCGCCAAAGCCCTGATGACCATGGGCCGGGAAATCGAACTCGTCCAGAAGCACCGCGCCGAGGAGGATATCGCCGTCGCGGCCGCCTCGATCCTGGCCCGGAATGAATTTGTCACACGCCTGGCCGGGCTGGAGAAAAAGTTTGGCATGCAACTGCCCAAGGGCGCGTCCGCCGCCGTGGACGCGGCAGCCAAGGGATTCATCGCCCAGCACGGGACAACGGCCCTGCCCCAGGTCGCCAAGATGCACTTCCGCACCGCCCTGCGCGCGCAAGGCCTTCCGGAGCCGCCCAAGGTGAAATGGCGCAGTCGCTCCGCCTGAAATACTGAGAACCCCGGCATGCACTGCACGAAAAGCTGCCGAGGCTTCCCCCTCTCTCCGGAGGACGTCCCACCAGCAGACCGGAGATCTGCTCCAAGCCCCCACATCACTCCAACCCCCGCTCGAACAGGTCATCCTCGTCCAGGCCGAGGTAGTGCCCCAGCTCGTGCAGGTAGGTGGTGCGAACCTCCTCGCGGAAGAACGCTTCATCGGCCTCAGCAAAGTCCCAAATGTTCTCCAGGAACAGAATAATCTGCGGCGGCAGCGGCGAGGCATTGCTCTCTTCGTAGGCGAATTCCGACCCAACAAACAGCCCAAGCGTATCCGGTTCGATGCCGTCCCGTTGGTGCGCGGCATTAGGCCGGCGCTCAAAGGTGACCGGCAAATCCCGTGCCCGCTCGCGCAGCGGCGCGGGCAGCGCGCCCAGGGTTTCCTTTACCTCACCCAACGCCAGGGCATGGAGGTGTTTCCAGTCAGCGTGCATCGTCAATCAGGGCGTATCGCGATACGGCTGCCCTAGGCGATAGAGCCCCAGCAGCTTGCGGTTCATGTCGGCCACTTCCCGATCGCCCGCCTTCTCCGCCAGGGCTTTGGCCTTCTCCGCCGTGGCAACTGCCTCCGGAAATCGCCCTGCCTCCGCGTAGGCGGCCGCGAGGGTCCCCGCCATGAATGCCCGCCGATGCTCAGTCAGCCGGCACGCCCGCTCCGCCAACTCGACCGCCTGCCGCCCATCGCGCAGTTGAGGGTCGGGGCTGGTCGCCAGGACCCATGCCAGATTATTGAGTGCCTCAGGGAAATCCGGCCGCGCTTTCACTGCGGCACGATACTGGGCCAGTGCCTCTTTGGTTTTGCCCTGCGCGCTGAGCGCCAGCCCCAGGTGGTAGGCGGCCGCCGAGTCAGCCGGGTTGGCGCGCAGCAACTCGGTAAACTCGCGAATGGCCTGGTCCCGGTTCCCTTGCAGGGAGAGAATGACGCCGAGTTGAAGGCGCGCCGGGGCGTAGGCTGGCTGAGCGATCAATAACTCGGACAAATCGCGAATACCTTCCTCGTATTTGCCTTGCTTGCCGAGCGCGCCAGCCAGCCCGCAGCGGGCCTCGTTCAAGCGAGGATCCCGGGCCAGCGCGAGCCTGTATTCGGCGACGGCTTCGGCCCAGTTGCCTTCCTGGGCGAGCAATGTGCCCAGGTTGCTGTGGGGCCCGGCGCCCTGAGGATCAAGCTGGGAGGCGGCGTGGCATTGAGCTTTGGCTTCCTCAAGCCGGCCGCCGGCGGCGAGGGCTGTGGCGAGGTTGTTGCGCGCCTTGACGTGCTCCGGCTCCAGGCGCAGGGCGGTCTCGTAGCTGGTGATTGCTTCGTCGTGCCGTTTCAAGTTGGCCAGGGTGCAACCCAGACCGTTCCAAGCCTCGGCGAAGGAAGGATTGATCTCCACCGCTGTGCGGTAGCAGGCCTCGGCCTCACGAGATCGCCCCTGTTCCTCCAGGAAATACCCTAGGCAGTTCCAGGCGATGAAATTGTCTCGGGTCACTTTGAGCGCATGGCGAAAGAGCGATTCGGAATCCTGCCAATACAGCAGTTGGGCTTGAGTGGTCAGGGCACAGGCGGTGAGGACTGCTGCTGCGGAGGCGGCGAGGCCGAA
>JAPLUA010000038.1:7070-7958 GCA_026397855.1 Verrucomicrobiota bacterium
GCCGAAGCGACGCGGTGGGGACATTTCGCCGAAATGTCCGTCTCGCGGTGGAAGCGGACGCCTCGGCGAGGCGTCCCTACCCGAGCGGCGCTTCGGCCACGCGGCGATGAGGTCCGTGGCGCCCCAGGCGGCAATGATGAACAAGCCGATTGCCGGCAGGTAGGTGTAGCGATCGGCCATAGACTGGTTGCCCACCTGCACCAGGCCGATGACCGGTACGAGTGTTCCCACATACCACGCCCAGCCCACGGCCAGGTACGGGCGCCGGGTGCGTTGCCACCAGGCCAGGAGTGTCACCGTCAGCAGCAGCAACGCCACGACGGCCAGCTTGGTGGTCGAGTGGCTGGCGAAGGGGTAAATCACCGCCAGATCAGTCGGCCAGAGAAGTTTCCACACGTAACAAAAGTAGCCGTCCAGCGCGTTCAGGATTCGCACCCCGAACGGCAGCGTTTGCAACGGAGCCAGCGCCCCGTCCGCCTTCTGCGCCAGCACCGTAACAACACACGAGGCGGCCGACAGCGCGAAAAAAGGAAGCTTCTCCCAAAGCAGCCCCAGGAGCATCGGCAATTGGCAACTGACGATTGGCGATTGGCGATTGGCGATTGGCGATTGGCGATTGGTGATTGGCGATTGGTGATTGGCGATTGGCGATTGGCGGTTGGCGATTGGCGATTGGCGATTGGCGATTGGCGATTGGCGATTGGTGATTGGCGATTGGCGGTTGGCGATTGGCGATTGGCGATTGGCGATTGGCATTTGGCATTTGGCAATTGGCGATTGGCAATTGGCGATTGGCGATTGGCGATTGGCGATTGGCGATTGGCGATTGGCGATTGGCGATTGGCGATTGGCGATTGGCGATTGGCGATTGGCGATTGGCGATTGACC
>JAPLUA010000407.1 GCA_026397855.1 Verrucomicrobiota bacterium
CACCCCGCCGGCGCAGATCCTGGAGGCCTTCGGCGAGCACTGGGTCCTGAAGACCGCCAGGGATGGCTACGGCGAACTGCTCGACACCGCAGGCAAGAACCTCCGCGAGTTCCTCATGAACCTGCCCGATTTCCATGCGCGCGTGTCCATGATCTTCCCGGAGCTGCAGCCGCCCGGGTTCAAAGTCTCGGACGTCACCGACCGGTCGGTGCGCCTGCACTACTTCACCCGCCGCGACGGCCTCACACCCTTCGTACTCGGCCTCTTGAAGGGGCTGGGGAAGATGTTTGGAACCCCCGTGCGCAGCGTGACGCTGACCAGCTCGCGCGACCAGGGGGCGGACCACGACATCTTCCAGATCGAATGGTGACGCCGATGATCGACGCAGGCATCCATCTTCCGCCCGGGGCCTTCGACGAGGTCTTCCCGTTCCACTTCGCTTTTGCGCCAGACTGGCGCATCGTGCGCCGGGGGCGTTCGCTGGAGCGGCTGTGCCCGCGCGTGGCACCAGGCTCACGGTTCAACGAAATCTTTTCACCCGTCCGCCCCGAGGCTCCCTTTGATTTCCAGGCGATTCTCGATGCCCCCCGCACGCTGTTCCTGATCAGGGAAACGGCCACCGGCGTCCTGCTGCGCGGGCAACTGCTTTCCCTGCGTCCGGCGGAGGACCTGGTGGTTTTCCTTGGCTCGCCGTGGATTGATGACGCGGGCGCGGTTTCCCGGTGGGGGCTATCCTTCAACGACTTCGCGATTCATGACCCGGCCCTGGACCTGCTTCATGTGCTGGAATCCCAGCGAATCGCCGCAGCGGACCTGAAGAAGCTGGCGGCCAGGCTGCAAGCCCAGCGCGCGAAACTCCGCACGGCCAACGACCGCCTCCGCTCCCAGGAAGCCGAAGCGCGGAAGCTGGCGCTGGTCGCGGCGCGCACCGACAGCGCCGTCGTGCTCACCGATCCCCGGGGCCGAACGGTCTGGGTCAACCAGGGCTTCACACGTCTCACGGGCTACGCGCCGGACGAGATGCTGGGCCGGCAACCCAGCGAGATCCTGCACGGGCCGGCGACCGACCCCGCGACCGTCGCGCAGATGGCCAGGTATCTTGGCCGGGGGGAGGGCTTCAACGTGGAAATCCTGAACTACAGCCGGGACGGCCGCGCTTACTGGGCCGCCATCGAGGTGCAGCCCATCCGCGACGAGCAGGGCCAGATCGTCAATTTCATGGCCATCGAGACGGACATCACCGCCCGCCGGGCGGCCCAGCAGCGGCTGGCTCTTCAGTTTGACGTTTCGAGCGTGCTGGCCAGGGAGCCCGGCATTTCCCTGGCGATTCCAAGGGTCCTCCAGGTCATATGCCAAAGCCTCGGCTGGCAGGTGGGCATCCTCTGGCGGCGGAGGGACGAGCGGCTCCAAATGCTGGACGCCTGGCCCCCTCCCGCCGCGTCGCTGCCCGGCTTCCTCGCCGCGTCCCGCGCCATCGAATTCCCTTGCGGGACAGATTTCCCCGGCCGCATCTGGGCCAGTGCGCAGCCGGCCTGGATTCCGGATGTGGCCTGCGACCCGGACTTTCCGCGCGCCACAGCCGCGGCGCAAGACGGGTTGCAGGGCGCCTTCGGGTTCCCGATATTCCGGCGCGGGGAGCTGTGGGGGGTGGCCGAGTTCATCAGCGAGAGAATCGAAGAGCCGGACCCGGTGCTGCTGCGGGCTTTTGTCGCCGTCGGCAACCAGATCGGGCAGTTCATTGTGCGATACGAGGCCGAGGATGCGCTGCGGGAGAGCGAGGGTCGTTTTCGCGCGCTGGCTGACAGCGCGCCGGTGCTGATCTGGATGTCGGGGCTGGACAAGGGCTGCAACTATTTCAACAAGGTCTGGCTCGATTTCACCGGGCGCACGATGGAGCAGGAGCTGGGCAACGGCTGGGCCGAGGGGGTGCATCCCGATGACCTGAGCCGCTGCCTGGATGTTTACGTCTCCTCCTTCGATGCGCGCAAGCCCTTCGCCATGGAGTATCGCCTCCGCCGCTTTGACGGCGAATACCGATGGCTGCTCGACCACGGGGTTCCCCGGTATGACGATCGCAGCAAGTTCGAGGGCTACATCGGTTCCTGCATTGACATCACCCCCTCCAGGCTCGCTGCGCAGGAACTGAAGAAGACCAACCTCGATCTGGAGGATGCCACGCGGAAGGCCACCGACATGGCGGCGCAGGCCAACGCCGCCAACCGCGCCAAGAGCGACTTCCTGGCCATTATGAGCCACGAACTCCGCACCCCGATGAACGGCATCATCGGCATGACCGATCTCCTGCTTCAGACTCCCCTCAACGACCGGCAGCGCGAGTTTGCA
>JAPLUA010000375.1 GCA_026397855.1 Verrucomicrobiota bacterium
ATTAGACAAGTTTGAGTGCTTGACACAAGAAGCCCGGTTCTTGTAAGATGCGGACAGTTGATGAAAAATAGAATTGAAAACCGGCAATTCTGCCCTGTCTTTGCAGGGCCAACAACCGGGCTATAATCAATGAATACACGCCTAACAAAAACCACACTGCTCTGCGCAGCCCTAGCAACCACGATGGGAATCACCGCCGCCCATGCGGATTCACTTTCCCTCATACCCACAGTGCTCACCGACACCTCGAACGAGGGGCGTGCGATCACCGCTGACGGTCAATACATCGTCGGTGTGTCCGGTGCCAGTGCTCACGGCTTCCTCTATTCCGTGAGTTCCGGAACAACGGTCAATATCCTTACACCCCAGGGCGCGCAGTCCACGGTTGCAACCGGAATCGGCTACCGCACTTCCGGCGGTCAAAGCCAGCTCGTCATCGCCGGCATGTCCTCCGGTCTGGTGGGTGAATTCATGACTGCAGATGGCGGCACTACATTTGGTGCGGCGCGCCGGAATGCCACATATACCTTCAACGTATTGCCCAGCTACAATTCCCTGGGGGCCTCTGCCGCTTCGGATGCCTATTATGTATCCACATCGAAGGGCACTGCAAATAACCCGGTTTACCTGAATCAGGGCGCAGGCACATGGGTTCCTACGATAACCTATTCCCAAAAGGGAATTACCGGTGGCACCGCTGTTATGAACGGTGTGTCTGCCAGTGGGCGCTCTGTTGGTTATCGCCAAGTGACCGGTATCCGGAACAACTACATGCTTACCTGGAACGGCACCGGGACGCCTGCGAATAACTTTTTCAACGGGTTGGATGCCACCCAAGCGGGTGAAGCGACTTCAGTCAGTGCCGACGGCAGCGTGGTTTTCGGCCGGTCACCGATCACCGGCAGTGGCACTACCTGGTATGCTTACAAGGCAACCTTCACGGGCACAACCGAGACCAGCATCACCCAGCTGCCGCTGTATGCAGACACCGGAGGATCTGTAACCATGGCTGCGCCTTATGGCTGCACCGCAGACGGCCTCTTCGCTGTTGGCATGGACTACCGCGGCCGCGAGAAGGCTGTCCTGTGGCTTACCAAGCCCGACAACACGCAGGTCATTGACCTGACAGAATACGCCACGATCAACGGTATTTTGGGCAATTGGACCCGCCTTACCCGCGCCTATAGCGTCGGCGAGACCACTGACCTTGCAGGAAACGAATACGCGGTCATCACGGGCGTTGGCGTTTACAATGGAACCGACACGCGCGGCTTTGTGATGACGGTAATGATACCGGAGCCGACGACCATTTCCCTGCTGGCCCTCGGTGGTCTGGCCATGCTGGTGCATCGCCGCCGGAAGTAATTCCTGAGCCGGAAGGAAAAGCATTTGCCTTAGGGCGCGCAGTTCGCTGCGCGCCCTTCGTCTTTCCGGGGCGAACCCTGCGGGTTAGCTTATTGACGTTGAAGTAGCCGGAGGAGTGGCTAGGATTCCAGCCGATGAAGCTACCAAACTGGCTAAGGGCAGTCCTGCTGGTTGGGATCGTTCTGCTCGCTTACCAGCCGGTCTGGCATGCCGGTTTCATCTGGGACGACCATTCCCACGTCGAGAATAACCCAACGATGTTCGGGCCGGGCGGCTTGCATCGGATTTGGTTCTCGCTCGGTGCGCCGCAGTACTATCCGCTGGTCTTCTCCTCGTTCTGGCTGGAGCGGATCTTCTGGGGAACTAACCCGGCCGGTTATCATTGGGTCAACCTGCTGCTGCACGCCGGCAACGCGCTGCTGATTTGGCGATTGCTCCGACGTCTGAGGGTTCCCGGCGCCTGGCTGGGCGCAGCGCTCTTTGCCCTCCACCCTGTCAATGTCGAGACAGCGGCCTGGATCACCGAGCGGAAGAACACGCTGGCGATGTTCTTCTACCTGGTTTGCATCTGGTGCTACTTGCGGTCTGAGCAACGGACCACGGACCACGGACCACGGTCTAAAGGTCGGGGGCGGGCAATGGCTGTCGGGGTGGAGAGTGCTGGCCATTCTTCGGGGCTGTATTATGGGGTATCCTTGGTTGCCTTCGTTCTGGCCTTGCTGAGCAAGACTGCGGTGGCTCCGGCAGGGGTGGTGCTCCTCGGGGTGGGCTGGTGGCAGCGGGGGCAAGTTGGGCGGCGCGATTTGCTGCGCAGCGTGCCGTTCTTCGTCCTCGCCCTGCTGCTGGTTCCCATCACCATCCTGGTCGAGCGCCACACCGGGTCTGGGATTGTGCGCGTGGACGGTTTATGGGCGCGCCTGGCCGGAGCGGGGTGGGCCTTCTGGTTTTATCTCTACAAGGCGGTCTGGCCTTTAAACCTGGTATTCGTGTATCCCCGCTGGCGGATTGATCCCGCCAACTGGCTGGTCTATTTGCCGGGCCTGATGGCGGTCGGCATGTTCCTGTTCTTCTGGCGCTTGCGCCGGGGCTGGGGCAGGGGATGGCTGGCGGCGCTGGGCTACTTTGCCGTGATGCTCGGACCGGCTCTGGGCCTGGTGAACATCTATTTCATGCGCTACTCCCTGGTATCGGACCATTGGACCTACTTCGCCCTGATCGGGCCGATGGCGCTGGTGGGTGGGGGGATAGCCCGGGGATTGGAGCGGTTCCGCCAGACGGCTCCATGGCTTGAGCCGGTGGCTTGTGGTTTACTGCTGCTGGCCGCGGGAACGTTGACCTGGCGCCAAAGCACAATCTACGTGGACGAGGAAACCCTCTGGAAGCACACGCTGTCGAAGAATCCGGATTGCTGGATGGCGCATTGCAACCTGGGTGCCGCGTTTGCCGCGCAAGGCAAACTGGATGAGGCCATTGCGGAGTACAGGGAGGCGCTGCGGCTTGAGCCGAACTTCACCGAAGCGCACAACAACCTGGCGAACGAACTGGTGGCGCAAGGGAAGCCCGAGGAGGCCATTCCGGAGTTCGAGCGTGCGCTCCAGCTCGAGCCGAGATACCCCGATGCCCATAACAACCTGGCGGTCCAGTTGGCCAGGCAAGGAAGGGTCGCCGAGGCGATTCAACATTGGGAGGAGGCCATCCGGCTCTTACCCGGTTACGCTGAGGCTGAATACAACCTGGCCCTCACGCTCGCCCGACAGGGGAGGACTGACGAAGCAGTTCAGCATTTTCAAAGGGCATTGCAATTAGCCACTGTCTTCGGCATGCCGGGGTTAATGGCGGACAGCAGTGCCCAGTTGGAAAAGTATCTTCCGGGGTCAGTCCAGGCTCCCGTCCCCTGAGCATGTGCCCGATATGGAGGAACCCACGACGAACGGTAGTGTGGCTGACAGGACGGGAAACCGGCCGGGGGATCGCCCTTCGACCGGCGCCGGCATGGGTTCGCCACTGCAGAAGCCCGGCTTGCCTTTCGACGGCAGAACCATTGGCGTTTGCCTGCTGCTGTTTGCGGTGGTGCTCTGGGTATTCGCCCCGGCAACGCGCAACGGCTTTATTGATTGGGATGACGGCCTCTTTGTCACTGAGAACCCCCAGGTCCGCAGCGGATTGACCTGGGGCGGCCTGCTGTGGGCATTCTGCAACCCCGTGGCTGCCAACTGGCATCCGCTGACGGTCCTGTCACACATGCTGGATTGTGAGGCTTACGGGGTGCAGCCCTGGGGACATCACCTGACCAGCATCCTGATCCACGCCGCCAATACGGTTCTCGTGTTCCTGGTCTTCTTGCGCATGACCGGGGCTTTCTGGCGCTGTGTGGTTCTGGCCGCGCTGTTCGGGCTGCACCCGATGCGGGTGGAATCGGTGGTGTGGGTTGCCGAGCGCAAGGATGTCCTGGGTGCGTTCTTCTGGATGCTCACCATGCTGGCCTACGCGCGCTACCTTCAACAGTCCAAGGTCCAAGGTCCGAAGTCCGCAGCGGCCTACGGTATGACGCTGCTGCTATTCGGGTGCGGGCTGATGTGCAAGCCGATGTTGGTCACGCTGCCGTTTGTGTTGCTGCTGCTGGACTATTGGCCGCTGAGCCGGATCGATCTCAGAACTCAGGGCCCGAGGTTCAAGACGTTTCTGCCTCTCGTCCTGGAAAAGCTCCCCTTCTTCGTTCTGGCTGCCGCGGTTTCTGTGGTCACTTTCCTGACGCAGGCCGGGACAGGGGCGTTCGTGATCAGTCCGTCCCTGGGCGCGCGGCTGGCCAATGTGGCGGTTTCCTATGTGCGTTATGTGGGGAAGCTGGCCTGGCCGGGGGATTTGTCTGTCTTCTATCCCTATCCGGCGCAGTGGCCGGCGTGGCAGGTGGTGGCTTCGGCGGCTCTGCTGGTGGTGGTTTTTGCCGCTGTCCTTTTCCAGGGACGGCAGCGCCCTTACCTGGCTGTCGGTTGGCTCTGGTTCTGTGGCACGCTGGTGCCGGTGATCGGGCTTGTACAGGTGGGCCGGCAGTCAATGGCGGACCGCTACGGCTATGTGCCGCTCATCGGTTTGCTGATCATCCTTGTCTGGGGCGTCGCCGGGCTATTCGCGCGCTGGCGTTTCGGGGCGGCTGCCCTGTCGGCCCTGACCCTGGCCGCGGCATTGCTGTGCATTGCGTTCACGCGCCGACAGATCGGCTTCTGGCGCAACGATGAGAGCCTGTGGCGCCGCGCCGTGGCTGTCGCGGGGGAATGCGATCTTACCCATTACAACCTGGGGATCACGCTGGCCCGGAATGGAGCGCTGGACGAGGCAATCCCGCACTTCAGGGAAGCGATCCGGATCAGCCCCGGCCGGGAAGACGCGCGCGCCAGCCTGGCCTACGCCCTTTTGAAGCAGCAAAGGTACGACGAGTCCATCCGCGAGTATGAGGCGACGCTGCGCCTGAACCCGGGGAACGTGGAGGCGCACAACAACCTGGGCAACCTGCTGCTGGCACAGCAGCGGGATGCCGAGGCAATCGGGCAATTCACGGAGGCGCTGCGCCTGAATCCCAACTATCCGCAAGCCCATTACAACCTGGGAGCGGCCCTGGCGCGCCGCGCACTGCCGCGAGCTTCTTCGCCTCGACCCCGGTCACGCCGGGGCGCGACGCGAGTTGGATCGGACCCTCGCTGCTCCACAGATGGCAGGCCAGGCTGTTGAATTCTACCGGCAGGCATTTCAATCAAGCCCGGGGGATGCCCGGGCCCATGGCAACCTGGGCCGTGCGCTGCTGGAGGCGGGGCGGGTGGACGAGGCCGTTGAACAGTGCGCCGAGGCAGCGCGTCTGGATCCCGCGAGCGCCGAGGCCCAATACCAGCTTGGGGTGGCGTTGTCTCGCAAGGGCGAGGGAAAGAAGGCCGCACGCCAGTTCGACCTGGCCCTCGAACTGAAGCCAGACTTCGCGGCGGCTCATTATGCCCTGGGTGTTGTCTGCCAGGAACAGGGGCGGATGCCGGAGGCGCTGAAGCACTGGCGCGAAGCGGCTCGGCTGGCGCCCCAATGGCCCGAGCCGCTGAACAACCTGGCGTGGGTATTGGCGACCGACACGCGGGACCCGTTTCGGGCCGGTGCGGAGGCGGTGGAGCTGGCAAGCCGTGCGGTGGCGCTGGCCGGCACCAACAATGCCAGGGTGCTGGACACACTGGCGGCGGCATACGCCGAGGCTGGTCGATTTGAGCAGGCTAGCGCCACAGCCCGGCAGGCGGAAGCGGCGGCGACGGCGCAGGGGCAGTCGGAACTGGTCGGGCAGCTTCGGCGCCGCCTGGAGATTTACAACTCCAGCCGCCCGTATCGGCAGCCCGCAAGCGCAAGATAGCCTTTCCTATGTCAGAGCCCAATTCGAGCATTAAGAGCCGTTCGGATGCCCCAGCCCGGGGGCAAGCTCGCTCCTTCGTCATGCCGGCTCTCCTTTTTCTGGCCGTGGTTTTGGTCTTCCTCCCCTCGCTCCGCAATGGCTTCATTGACTACGACGACGCGCCTTTTGTCACCGCCAACCCGCAGGTCCAAAGCGGCTTGAACTGGAGCAGCCTGGCCTGCGCCTTTTGCCGGCCGGTCGCCGCCAACTGGCATCCGCTCACGACCCTTTCCCACATGGCGGATTGCCAGATCTACGGCTTAAATCCGTGGGGCCACCATTTGACCAATGTGCTGCTCCACGCCGCCAGCACGGTGCTGGTGTTCCTTGTTTTCCGCCGCATGACCGGCGCAGTCTGGCGATCGGCGGTTCTCGCCGCGCTGTTTGGCCTGCATCCGCTGCGGGTGGAATCGGTGGTCTGGATTTCCGAGCGCAAGGATGTCCTGGGCGGCCTGTTCTTCATGCTTACGCTCTGGGCCTATGTCCGTTATGCGGAGGGCAGGCCACAGGCCTCAGTCCACGGTCTCCAGTCCACGGTCCACGGTCGGCTCCGGGCACCGATCTCCTATCTTCCATCTTCAAGTTTCTTCTTCTACTCCCTCACCCTGGTTTTCTTTGCGCTGGGGTTGATGTCCAAGCCGATGCTGGTGACGCTGCCGTTTGTGCTTTTGCTCCTGGACTACTGGCCGTTTGGCAGAATTGCCGGTGCGGCGAACGGCGGCCGGGCTCGGGGCTGGATTGCGACTTGGGCGAAGCTGGTGTGGGAGAAGGCTCCTTTCTTCGGGCTGGCGGCGGCTGTCGGCGCGGTGGCCTTTGTGGTTCAGGCCGGGGCGGGGAACGTCAGGACCACCGGGCAGTTTCTGCTGTCGGCACGGGCGCAAAACGCCCTGGTCTCTTATTGTCGCTACCTTGGCAAACTCTTCTGGCCGGCGGATCTAAGCCCATTCTATCCATATCCTGCCACGGGCTGGGGGATGGCGGCTGTGGTCGTTTCGGGCCTGCTGCTGTTGGGGATCTCCGCCCTCGTGATCCTTCTGGCTCGGCAACGTGGGTACCTGGCGACCGGCTGGTTCTGGTTTGTGGGAACCCTGGCGCCGGTGATCGGTCTGGTGC
>JAPLUA010000486.1 GCA_026397855.1 Verrucomicrobiota bacterium
CCGTTCATGGACCGTGGCGTGTCCATCGGTTGGCCACGGAAGTTCCGAAACGGGACACGGAACTCTTCCATCCAGGGGCGTTCAGCTGTATCTGCCGCCGTGTGCTGCCCTGAAATCACACATAATAACCTTGCTCATAAGCTGTAACACGGCATACTGCCATCTGGCCCTATATATGCTGGATGGTTGCATCTATGATAGAGTATTACAGCCCTACTAACACGGATATGGCGAGCCGATGAAGTTTACATTCACATGTAAACCGCTGCCGCTCCACATGCTGCCGCCTTTGGGTGGCGGAAGTAAGGCGCGGGCGCGGGGATTAACGCGCGTGGAAGTTCTGATGTCGGTGGCGATCATAGCCCTCGTGTTTGGGGGGGTGTTGGGGACCTACCTTCACACCTGTTACCGGGCGGAGTGGTCGGGCTACTCGCTGGCGGCGCAGTCGCTGTCTGTGCAACAGGTTGAGCAGGCGAAATCAGCGGTATGGGACATCCAGTCGGTGCCGGTCAAGAATGAGCTGACAAACATGGCGACAGTGACCTCGGCGATGCTTGATGTGCCGATCTCCGGAACCAACGTCGTGTGGGCGACCAATTACGCCACGATCAGGCCGGTGACGATCTTGAGCAATCCGCCGATCCAGGTTTACCTGGTGAAGGTGGACACCGTGTGGCCGTTCCGGTGGAAAAACGAGGTTAGATACCACACCAACACGACGGCCTCTTACATAGCGCCCGATTAAATGAAAACCCGCCTTGCACCACGCCAGCCTCGCCGGGGCAGCCGGACCCGTGCAGGGGCTCCCGGGTTTACGCTCGCTGAGATGCTCGTGAGCTCGGGGGTGTTCAGCATGGCAATGCTCGCGCTGATTTACGCCCAGCTCGCCGGGCTGAGGTATGATCAACTGGTGGCGAGCAAGGCGGGCGCCAGCGAGACATCCCGCCGGGGCTTTAATCTCCTGACCACGGAAATCCGGTCGGCCAAGTTGTGGTCGGTCGGAAATGGGAGCCAGAGCGCCTATGTGGCGTGCGGCAACGGCACGAACCAGCAGGGGAACGCGATCCAGCTCCACTCCACCACAGCGACAAACACCTACGTCCGCTACTTCTTCGACCAGGCCAAAGGGCGGCTCTGCCGCGCCATCAGCAGCAAGACTGGCTACAGCGTTATTGCGGAGAACCTGACCAACACCATGAGCTTCCGGGCTGAGAGCTACGACGGCAACGTGGTGCAGGATCTGCAATACAAGTACGTCATTGCGACCACGCTGGAGTTCGCCCAGTTCCAGTATCCGCTGACACGCGTCGGCCCCAAATACTACTACAACTACTACCGGTTGCAGCTAAAGGCGGCATCCCACTGCCCGAACTAGCATGAAAACACGAACCCGCCATGAGGCTGCCTTGCCCCGGGGCCAGGCGCTGCTGATAGTCCTGCTGATGACCGCGGCGAGCCTGGTGCTGCTGGCCGGCACGGTCAACCGCACGATCAGCACATCCACCCTGAACGAGCGCAACAACCAGTACACGGCCGGCATCTATGCCGCCGAAGCCGCCACGGAAAAGGTGATCGCACGGATGAAGAGCGACTTCCTGCTGGGCGACCTGAAGTATATCACCAATAACCTGGGGTTGTATCGCACAACCCCGCCGACGTTGGATGAGGACTCGTATTGGGGAAAATACAGTTTCACGGACGCGCAGGGGAGCACAAACCAGACTTATGTCTCGTGCGTGTCAACGCTGATCTATACGAATCTGCAGTCCCAATACGCGGGCCTATACGGCTGGCAGACGAAGTACCGCATCATATCGAACGTGCAGGAGCCGACCAGCCGCTATCGGATCGTCAACGCGGTGCAGCAGGACATCGAGCTAGACAGCATCCCTGTGTTTCAGTTTGCCATATTCTACAACGGGCTGCTTGAGTTTACCTGGGCGGCGCCGCTGACCGTGAACGGGCGAACCCATGCCAACAGCAACATCTTCGTCGGCTCAGCCAGCGCCCTGACGTTCAATAGCACGGTCACCACGGCGCTGACCGTGGCCAAGACGAACTGGGGCGGGCACACCACAAGCGAATACACGGGGGCGATCACGTATAAAGGGAGCCCGGGCTACAGCACCAACTGCCAGGCATTGTCGCTTCCCATCGGCACGAACAACACGGCCGACGCTGTGCGCGAGATTATCCAGTTCCCTCCGGGCGCCCGGCCAAACGGGCCGCCCACCGGTGAAGATCCCGACTCCGCCATGGGCGCGGAACGGTACTACAACAAAGCCGACATGGTCCTTGTCGTTAGCAATGACGCCGTGACGGTGACACTGAAGACCTCGCCGGAAGACACCGCGCCCAGCGTCACGAAAGTAAATTACAGCACGACGAATTCCAGCGGGTTGGCAACCAACTTCCCGTTTCTGTCCATTACCAACAGCTTCACCGACCAGCGGGAAAGCAAGGTGGTTTTGGCGACAGAGATAGACATGAGCAAGCTGAGCCGATGGCTGACCACCAACGCCGCGGTCAACTCCAAGTTCCCGAACAGCGGCGGGGTCTATAATTCGGGGGTTTATCCGAACATCCTTTACGCGGCGGACAACCGCACCGAGGCGGCCGGCAAGATGACAGCCGTCCGGCTGATAAACGGATCAACCATCCCGACAAACAGGGCATCCTCGGGGCAGCCGACGGGATTCACGGTGGCCACTCCAAACCCGCTTTATGTCAAGGGCGACTACAACTGCCCGACCACAGCCCATCGTGGCACAACGAATACAACGCAGACCTTTCCGGCAGCCCTGGTATCCGATGCCCTCACCGTCCTTTCTTCGACCTGGACTGACTCAAAAAGCACGGCCAGTTTCACAACCCGGACTGCCGTGAGCACCACGATCAACGCGGCCATATTGACCGGGGTGGTATATTCGACGGGCAGCGGGGCGAATGCCTTCAGCGGCGGTATTCGACGGGCAATGGGGCGAATGCCTTCAGCGGCGGCGTGGTAAACCTGCCGCGTTTGCTTGAGGATTGGGGCAACGGCAGTTCGTCCATCGTGCTGACCCTGAACACATCCATCGTGAACCTGTTCAACAGTATCCATGCCACGAACCAGTTCCAGACCCCGGGGATCTATTACTACGCGCCGGTGCGCCAGTTCAGCTTCGACCAGAACTTCCGGGACTACGCAAAGCTGCCGCCGGGCACTCCCAGGCTGGGAGCCGTATTCCGCGCCAAATGGACCACCCCGCCCCCCAATACCACGACTTATACAGGTTTATAACATGACGCCACGACTGATGCAGGTTTCCAGTAAGATTCTATTCCTTGCCGCAATCATGCCCGGACTCAACCTCCCGGCAGAGCCATTGCATGACAACGCGACCTCCACGAATCTCATGGTGCAGGCGATGATGGTCAAAGCCGAGATCAGGCGCGAGGGCGGACCGGGGCTGATGTTGGCCGATCGGGCGTACCTGGTTGCCGGCACAAATCGTTTTGCCTTCCTGGTCCCCCCCGAACTGCGGCTTCAAGTGGTGGATCAGCGGCGTGTTCAGCTCTTCACGGCCGACTACAGCCGTCTCCTGACCGTGAAAGTCCTCGACCGACCTTCCCCGGGCACACCGCAGCTTGATGTGAACTTGAGCCGAGAGCATGTTCTGAAGGAATATCCCGGAGCGAAGATACTCAGCCAGTCGGCTCCGACGGTTTGCGGGCAAGAGGGACTGGGTTTTGAGTTCGAATGGATTGCCGACGGGAAGCTGGCCCGGCGGAGCCGAGTTGTGCTGGCGGGGACAAGCGCCGGCATGCTGGAGCTGAGTGTGACCAGCAGCCCGGAGCAGTTTGAGTCTGCCCTGCCCGGATTCAACACCCTGCTAATGACCCTGGTGGCCAGCGAGTTCGGCGGCAAGCTGAAGGTGATCCCGATTTCAGGTCTGCTCTGACCGGAGAATGAGCGCGCGACCGGCAAGGCTCCGAGGGGGCCGGGGGGGGGGGGGGGGAGGAATAGTGCGCCAACTGACGTTGGCGGCTACGGCGTGGCGGTGTCTTGAAGCGGCCGTTGAATGCGGGGATGTCAAGACTGCGGCGCTTGCTAACAGGGTCATACGTGTTAGGTTGAGAAGAATTTGAAGCAGAATGCCCCTCCAGATTACCCCTGGCCAGCCGGGCGAAAGCCCACGCTAGCCGCCGCTCTCCGGGCAGGAATGCCCGTGGCGGCAGCCTGCATACTCGTCTCGGCAGCCCTCTCGGTCGCCGCGACGGCGGACGGGCCCGCTACCGGCCCAGCAGGAGCGACCGCAATGAACGCGGGCACCTTGACCAAGGTGGCCCGGATACTTGCCCTTTCCCCGGAGCAGGCTCAGGCCGGTCTCCCCGTGGAAATCCACGCGGTTGTCACCTGCTACGACCAGGGCAGGATTCTCTTCGTGCAGGACGAAACCGCCGGCATATTCGTCTATCACACGGGCTCCCGCCTGCCTTTGCTTCCGGGGCAGCATGTTCAGGTTGCCGGCCTGGCCAGGCCGGGCCGCTACAGCACGATCATTGATTCGCCTCGGATAGAGCCCTTGGCGACAGGCCCGCTCGTCAGCCCGCGGCCGGTTTCCGTGGACCAGATCAGCCTTGGCGGGCTGGACGCGCAATGGGTGGAGCTGACAGCCGTTGTGCGGGCCCAGAAGCTGGTTGACAACCAACTCATGCTGGAGCTTGCCGATCCGCCGCACCGGATATGCCTGTGGATTCCGAGCCACCAAGGCTATGAGCAACTGCCCCTTGTCGGTTCCCTGGCGCGCGTCCGCGGCGTCGTGGGCACCTCGGTGAACGACCGGGGGCAGCCGGTGGGATTCCAGATCTTCGCCAATACGCTCGCCGATGTTGTGGTTCTCCATCCATCGCCGGGAGACCCCTTTTCAACGCCGCTCCGGCAGATTCGGGACCTGGGGAAGCATTCTGTGCGAAGCGGCCTGTTGGGCTTCGCCCGAATCCAGGGCACCATAACCTGCTGCCGGCCGGGCGGGGTCTTCTTCATGCAGGATTCCACCGGCGGGCTCGAGGTGCAAATCCAGGCGGCGCAGGATGACCTGGTGCCCGGGACTGTGGTGGACGCAGCCGGCTACCTGGCCCGCTGCTGGGGGCTCCGCGGCTCGAGGATGCGGTGATTCGGAAACTGGGGACAAATGCGCCCCCGCAGGCGGCGCGCGCTTTGCCGGAAGACCTTTTCAATGGCCGCCACTATAACCAGCTCGTCGAGGTCGAGGCTGGTTTCCTCGGGCAGGCCGCCATTTCATCCAACGGGATCGCGCTCGCACTGCAGGATCACGGCCGGTTCCTGACTGCCGTGCTGGAGATGCCCCACGCGCGGGAATCCCTGGCTATGCTGGAGCCCGGCAGCCAGATTCGCCTGACGGGCGTCTGTCGTCCGGAGGCCGGTGCCGGGACCGGCCCGGCCGTCAGCTTGATTCTGCGCTCGCCGCTGGACGTCCGGGTCGTCCGCCCGCCCGTGGGGAGCGGCGCGCTGGCGCTCAAGGTGCTCGCGTCGGCAGCCATCCTGGCCGCAGCAGGACTTGCGGCAGCGTTCTGGATCATTCTCAGGCAACGCGCTCGGACCCATGCCGCGCTCCAGGCGGAAATGCGCCAGGGCGAACAGCAGCTTCGCCGCTCCCTGGAGGA
>JAPLUA010000589.1 GCA_026397855.1 Verrucomicrobiota bacterium
CGGCGCCGCCGGTCACAAAAACATTCATGTCGGCCAAGCTAAACCGGGATGGAGGGTTACTCAATGCGAAAACGGCCTCGTATAGCGCACCGTGCGGCGCAACTGGCGTTATCGGAGCGCCGGCATGCTGCCGGCTCGCTTTGACCTCGGCGCTTGCTTCTATCCCGCGCGTGGGTGATGGTGTTTGCACTATGCGTGGGCGGATGAGCCCCGAAGGAAAAGACCAAGATGAGCAAGATCACAGAGAATGCTGGCGCAACCGAAGCCACGGCTCCCGCGCGCCCTGCGGCAACGCTGAAGAACGAGGTTTCCAGACTCCTCAAGCAATACGGCTGCGGCCCGATCCAGTTCGCCGGTGCCGACAACGCGCTCTACGAGCGGCACCTCATTTTTGACAATGTGGTGGGGCTTGCCGCCGCCGGCCCGCGCGAGCGCTTTGAAGCCGCCGCACGGTCCGTGCGCGATGTCCTGTCCCAGCGCTGGATCCTGACGGAGGAAACCTATGCGCGCGAGAATCCCAAGCGCATCTACTACCTCTCGATGGAGTTCCTCATCGGCCGCTCCCTCGCCAATAACCTCACCAATCTCCTGCTTGCCACGGTGATAGAACACGAGCGGGCGGTGAAGGGAAACCGCCTTGACTGGCTGGACATGCTGGAACAGGAACCCGACGCGGGCCTGGGCAACGGCGGGCTGGGCCGGCTGGCCGCCTGTTTCCTCGATTCCCTGGCCACCCTCCAGCTCCCGGCCATGGGCTACGGGCTGCGCTATGAATACGGCATCTTCAAGCAGACCCTCAAGGACGGCTGGCAGGTCGAGCAGCCCGATAACTGGCTTCGCCGTCCTGACCCGTGGGAGGTCGCCCGTTTGCAGGAGAGGGTCGAAGTCAAGTTGAACTGCTCCTTCGAACTCCGTGGCGGCACCTTGCGGGCCATTCCCGGCAGTTCCTCCAGCCTCATCGGCATCCCCTATGACCGGCCGGTGGTCGGCTATGGGGGCAAGACGGTCAACACGCTCCGGCTCTGGGAAGCGGCCGCGCCGGATTACTTCGACTTCCAGGCATTCAGCCACGGCGACTTCGTCGGCGCCGTCGCCGAGACGCTGGGCGCAGAGTCCCTTACTCGCGTGCTGTATCCCGACGACTCCACCAGCCAAGGCAAGGGCCTGCGTTTCGTGCAGGAGTATTTTCTCGTGGCCTGCTCGCTGGCCGACCTGGTACGGCGTTTCCGGCGCGGCAACCCGGATTGGAGCGAGCTGCCGGAGAAGGTTGCCATCCAGCTCAACGACACCCACCCGGCGATGGCGGTACCCGAGCTGATGCGCATTCTGCTCGACGAAGCGCAGCTTGACTGGGATGAGGCATGGGAGCTTGCGAAGCGGGCCCTGGCCTACACCAATCACACCCTCCTGCCCGAAGCGCTGGAGAAATGGCCCGTTGAATGGTTTGAGCTCCTGTTGCCGCGGCACCTGGAGATCATCTACGAGATCAACCGGCGCTTGCTGGACGACGTGCGGGTTCGTTACCCCGGGGACAACGCCCGCCTGGCGAACATCAGTCTGATCGAGGAAGGCGCCGAGCGGAAGGTTCGCATGGCCAACCTGGCAGCGGTCGGCTCCCATAGCACTAATGGCGTCGCCGCTATCCACTCGATGCTGCTGCGCACCGTGACGCTCAAGGACCTCGCCGAGATGTTCCCCGAGCGCTTCAGCAACAAGACCAACGGCGTCACCCCCCGCCGCTGGCTGCTGCTCGCCAACCCGGCACTGACTGACGTCATCACCAGCGCCATCGGCGACGCCTGGATCACCGACCTCCAGCAATTGCGCAAGCTCAAGCCGCTGGCCGATGACAAAGCCTTCCGCGCCGCGTTCCTCAAGGCCAAGCGCGAGGCCAAGGTGCAGTTTTCCGACTGGCTGAAAGCCACCACCGGGCAGGCGGTGGACCCCGATTCCATGTTCGACTGCCAGGTCAAGCGCATCCACGAATACAAGCGGCAACTGCTCAACGCGCTGCGCATCATCGTGCTCTACAACCGGCTGCGGGCGAACCCCGACCTGGAGATGTCGCCCCGCACGTTCTTCTTTGCCGGGAAAGCGGCTCCGGCCTACCAGTTGGCCAAGCTCGTCATCAAGTTCATCAACAACCTCGCCGGCACACTGGACGGCGACCCCCTGGTGCGCGGGCGCATCCGGGTGGTGTTCCTGCCCGAATACTGCGTCACGCTGGCGGAACGGCTGATCCCGGCCAGCGATGTCTCCAACCAGGTCTCGACCGCCGGCTTCGAGGCCAGCGGCACCAGCAACATGAAGTTCATGATGAACGGCGCCATCACCCTCGGTACCCGCGACGGCGCCACCATCGAGATGGCGGAGGAAGCGGGCGAGGATAACTTCTTCCTGTTCGGCCTGACCGCCGAGGAGGTGGTCGGCAGCCGGGACTGGTACAGCCCCTACTGGCACTACCAGAACGAGCCGGAGACCCGCGCCGCGCTGGACCTCGTCTTCGCGGATCACTTCAGCCGCAACGAGCCCGCCGTCTTTGCGCCGCTCCACAACCTCCTCCTCACCCTCGGCGACCACTACATGCACCTGGCCGACCTGAAGTCCTACCTCGAAGCCGACCAGCGCCTGCAGGACTTATACGCCGACCCGCACGCCTGGGCTCGGAAGGCCCTTCTCAACATCGCCGCGTCCGGCAAGTTCTCCAGCGACCGCACCATCGCCGAATACGCGGCCGACATCTGGGAGGCCCGGCCGTGCCCGGCGGGGACCGTGTGAAAGGGAGTTCGAAGGGCATGCGGGGAACCTTGAAACGACCTTGAAACGATCTTGAAACGACGTTGATACTACCTTGCTACCACGGAGAGCCTATGGCGGGGCTATGGGGGGATGGACAGGGAGCGGCCGGTTCCCGCAGCAACCCAGCGGAAGGCTTCGGGTTGCACCGCCGGGGCGTTCGCTTTAAACTGGGCCGCAACACAATGACAATCTCTACTCTCGCCGGACAGCCGGCCCCAACAGAACTGCTGGTGGACCTGCCGCGGCTCGAACGCAGCTATTACGAGACCATGCCCGATCCCTCGGATCCCACCCAACTGGTGAGCTTCGGGACCAGCGGACACCGGGGATCCTCGCTGCGGGGCACTTTTACCGAGGCGCACATCCTGGCGATCACCCAGGCCATCTGTGAATACCGCCAGGCGCAGGGCATTGACGGCCCGCTCTACATGGGCAAGGACACACATGCGCTGTCCGCCCCGGCCCAGCGCACCGCCCTCGAAGTGCTGGCAGCGAACGGCGTGGAAACGCGCATCCAGCGCGACGATGGCGTGACGCCCACCCCGGTCATTTCGCGGGCCATCCTGGTGCACAATCGAGGCCGCAAGGAACGCCACGCGGACGGCATCGTGATCACGCCATCCCACAATCCGCCGGAGGACGGCGGGTTCAAATACAACCCGCCCAATGGCGGCCCCGCGGAAAGCAATGTGACCAAGGCGGTGCAGGATCGGGCGAATGAACTCCTGCGGACGGACAATCGCGGCGTCAAGCGCCTTCCCTTTGCCGCGGCCCTCAAGGCGGCGACGACCTGCCAGGAGGACTTCGTCCTGCCCTATGTGAACGACCTCCGGAACGCCATTGACATCGAGGCCATCCGCGCCGCCGGCCTCAAGCTCGGCGTGGACCCGCTCGGTGGGGCCTCCCTGCCTTACTGGGAGCCGATCAATTCCGTCTGCAAGCTGGACATCAAGGTCGTCAACCCCGGGCTCGACCCGACCTTCAGCTTCATGACCGTGGACCACGACGGCGTGATCCGCATGGACTGCTCCAGCCCTTACGCAATGGCCGGGCTCGTCCGCCTCAAGGATCAATACCGCGTGGCATTCGCCAACGACCCCGATGCCGACCGGCACGGCATCGTGACGCCGTCGGCGGGGTTGCTGAACCCGAATCATTACCTGGCCGTGGCAATCAATTGCCTGCTCACCCACCGGCCCGGCTGGAGCGCCCGGGCGGCGGTGGGTAAGACACTGGTCAGCAGCAACCTCATGGACCGCGTGGTGGACCGGCTCGGCCGGCGGCTGTGCGA
>JAPLUA010000204.1 GCA_026397855.1 Verrucomicrobiota bacterium
ACGTCGTCTCCTACAATGACCGCCGCCCGGCGGCAGCGGTCAGGCCAGGACAGAAAGGAATTCATGGTCGTTCGGTGCCTGGCTGCCTGTCGGTGCCTGGAACAGCTTTGGATGTCAGCTTTTCAGTATTTCAGCTTTTCAGCGTTTGCCCGGGTTGGCTGCTCTCGGCGGTTTCCAGGAAGGCGGCTAGTTGTTCCCCGATGTCGGCCTCGATCTGGGCGATCTGCGCGACTAGCTGGTTCTGGAGGTGGTTGTCGGGCTGGGGCGGGTTGACTTGCTGTCGCAGGGCTTCAATTTCTTTCATCTGTGTGGCCAACCGCGCGAGCAGTTCGGCCAGCAGATTAGAGCGTTGCAGGGCCGATTTGCGGTCGGCAAATGCCCAGGTGAGAATGGCCTCGCAGTGGGATTGCCATTCTGGATGGTGGAGTTGGCTGCGGAGTTCATTCAGGACTTGAGTGAAGGCCGCGCGCCGTGACTTGAGGCTAAACCGCCCACGCAGGGGGGCGTCGTGGCAGGCAGCCAGGTATTCGGTGCTGCCGGGTAGGGCTGACATCGGGTCCAGGCAATACGGTTCTGAGGGTTCATTCAGTTTGATCGAGCCTGGCTCGCGTGGGCCCGGCTTTGGGGTGTCTTCCCACCCGGGCGGGCATGCACTGGGTGGCGGCGGCGACAATCGGGATTGCAGGATGCCGGGGTGCGCATAGCCTCCGGGGCGCATGGGGGCCGCATGGTGAAGATGGTCGATCGAATCGGCAGCATCGAACACGGGCTGGACGAGGGCGTGGCGGGCGATGGCGACTTTTTCGGCGTCGTCCCAGGCGATGAAGGCGGTGAGGGGACAGATGAGGTTGCTTTGGACGGAGAGGGCGATGGCCGCGGCTTTCTGATCGTCGGCGATGTGGCGTTGGATGCGGGTCTTGCACCAGTGCAAATACGGGGCCTGGCTGGTGGTGGTCTGGGCGGCGACGGGGAGGGAGGCCGCCAGGGCGTCGGCATTCCGGCCGGCGAGGGCGAGGGTGTCTTTCAGCTTGCTGCGGGCGCTGAGGCGATAGACCTGGCCGGAATAGAGGGGCGGGATGGACGCGTCGGCGGGTTCCCAGCCGTCGGAAAGGCGCAGGTCTTGCAGGACGGGATGGCGGATGGTTTGGGCCAGGTCGGCCACGGCCTGGGCAACGTCATCGCCCGGGTTGAGCGAGTGAAAGGTGCCGTGCTGCTGGTGCGCGAGGGCGAGCAGCAAGGCGTCGTTGAGCGCGACGTCCACGCCGAAACAGTGCAGCGGGAAGTCGGGGGTGGCTTTCATGAGGCTCAGGATGTCGGTCTCGTTGCCGACCTGGGCGTCGGTGATCAGGATGAGGCTCTTTGCCCGGCCGCGGGAATGCCGGGCGGCGACTTGCTGCACGTGCTGCAAGGCGGGGGCGAGTTCGGTGCCGCCGTCGGGCGGGAGCTGGTCGAGGGTGTGAAAGCTCTTGTCCGCGAGAAGCTGCTCGGGCGGGAGGGGCTGTTCGGCGAAGTCGGTGACTTCGGAATTGAACAGGGTGATCATGGCGCGGTCGTTTGGGGTGAGGTTTCGCACTGAGGTCTGGACGGCGAGGGCGGCCTTTTCCCACTTGATACCCTCCATGCTGCCCGAGCGATCTACGAGGAAATAGAAGTCCATGGGCTGGGGCGGGCCGGAGGCTTTGGGGGCGCGGATTTCCAGCAGGGCGTAGGCTTCGGGGGACGTGTCGCAAATCCAGGCGCGGACGGCAAGATCCTCGGGCAGGCGTTCGCGCCAGCGCAGGACGAAGTCGCGGTCGGGCACTTGGCCTTTGTCGGACAGGCGCACGGTGAGCGTCTCGCCTTCGGTGCGGCTGATGATGTCGTGGCTGGGGGAGAGGAGGGAGTCGGCGTCAATGAACTTGCCGTCCAGGGTGCCATGAATTTCGACAAAGGCGGCATCGGGGTGGGACGGGTCCATTCGGACGGGGGAAATGCGGGAGGCGTCCGGGACCTGATTGGTGTCATCGGCGGTGCCCTGGCCGCGGTTGCTGCGCAGGAGGGGGTTGCCGGGGATGTAGCGAATGCCGGGGCAGAAGGGGATTTCGACGGAGGGCAGGTTGGCCAGGGCGCGCAGGGGCTGGATGTATTTGAGGGTGACGAGGATGAGGTCGTCGGGCTGGAGGTTGTTGAGGGTGAGGGTGAAGAGGTTGTCGCGTTCGGCTTCGACGAGGGCGACGCGGCGGCCTTGGGCCTTCTTCTCGGCGGCGAGCTTCACGGCTGCGGCGCGTTCGAGGACCTTGGCGAGGATGAGGCGGCCGTTGATGTCGGCCTGGCAGTGGAAGACGGAGGCGTCTGCGGGCAACGGGAAGAGGTATTCGCAATCGAGGGGCCGGGGGTTCTCCTGCCGGAAAACCTGGGTGATCTGGACTTCAACCAAACCGGCGCTGACGGAGAAGTGGCACTCGACGCCCTTGAGGGGCAGCGAGATGCGGGTGGAATCCTGGACGGAAACGAGGCCGAACCGTGCGGCCGCCGATGGTGGAATACGGGATGCTTGCATAGTTATTTTCAGTTTTTCTGGAGCGTGGATCTATCTTCGTTGGCAGGGTGAACGGACAAAATGAGCTGGTTGATTTTCTGGATGACGGTTTGCGGCAGGTGCCGTTTCTCGCGGTTGACCAGCAGGAAGCCGCGGTCGAGGGGGTGGACGGACCAGTCTTCCGGGGCGGACACGGGGGCGAGGGGGATGGTGTCGGCGAGGGCCTTTTGGCCTTTGCGGGCGGCCAGCTTCTCGAAGGCGGCGAGGTCCGCGAGGCTCTTGCCGTAGAGTTCCTCGCGGAGTTTGCGCAGGGGAATGCCCTGGGCCTGGTAAACCCGGATGGCGATGAGCTGGAGGCGGTGTTTGTCGGTGAAGGTCTTGATGTAGTTGCCGACCGGGGGATCGAGCAGGCCCAGGGTGCGGTAGTAGCGGATGGTGCGCTCGGAGAGGTCTTCGGAGGCCTGGCCGTTGGCCGGGAGGATTCCGTGTTTGTCGCACCAGGCGCAGACCGCCGCGGCCAATTCTTCAACGGTAAACTCACGCATCATGGGCGGAGTATCGCATGTGACAGTGTTAGTGTCAAGTGGGGAAAAGAGAACAGCAGAAAAGAGCGAGGTGAGGGGGCGAGGCGGGGGGGCACTGCCGTTGAATTAAGGCAGAAAGGGAGCGTGGCGTGGCTTCTCCCTCTCCCCTTCCGAAGGGGAGAGGGTTGGGGAGAGGGGTCCGTATTGGCCCCCGGGGTTCAGCGGCAGAAGAATTCATTGGGACCTCCTCTCCCCAGCCCTCTCCTCCCTCGGGGAAAGAGAGGGAGAAGCCGCCGCGGCTCGTGCGGGAACTTCCTTAATTCAACGGCAGTGGGGCCGGGGTGAGGGGGAAGGCCGCTTCCTGCTGAATAGTTACGGCTAACCGCTTGCG
>JAPLUA010000186.1 GCA_026397855.1 Verrucomicrobiota bacterium
CCGGGCTAAGACGCAACTATTCAACCGTGGCGAACGCAATGGAACCGCAGAGACGCAGCGCGGCGGAGCCGCAACCGAAGGCACCATTCTTAACGCCGAAACGCAGAGAAAGCGCAGAGGAACGCAGAGAAGAAGAACCCTCTGCGAACCTCTGCGCCCTCCGCGTTAAATCTTCGCAGCCTGCGATCAAATCGGGGCATAGCAGTGCGAAGAGCGCAGAGAAACAGGAGCCGGAACGTACGCTCGAACCCATTACTATTTAGTGACACAGATCGAGTATGAAACAACAAGCAGCAGTGGCTTCAAGCCGGGCCGGCTTTACGCTGATTGAGCTTCTGGTGGTCATTGCGATCATCGCCATCCTGGCGGCGCTGCTGCTGCCGGCTCTCGCGCGGGCCAAGGAGAAGGCCAAGGCCACCCAATGCATGAATAATGAACGCCAGATTGCGCTCTCCACAAAAATGTATGGGGACGACTTCGGCGACCGCATCGTGCCTTACGACATTAGCGGCCCCACATGGCCGGGGGCGGTGTTTCACACCAAGGGACTTAATCTGGCGAGCGACGATACCGAGTGGCGGGACGTGCTGTATCTCGGCTACGTCCACAACACCAATGTGTTTAGCTGCACTGGAATCCCACCGGACCAGAAGTGGAACATCGGCATTAACTTCGGGCTCTCCGAGTACCAACTGAAGTTCAGCGACATCCGCCACCCGTTGACCGATACGTTCTATTTCGCCTGCACCGCCGGCATCACGACTCCCCCCGACCGAAACCCTGACAACTGGCAGGATAGTGGGGCCAGTTGGAATCATTTCAACACCCCGCAGAATCCCAATCTCTGGCTGCAGCCAGCCACGCCGTGGGTTCCCTTCAATCGGCACGGCAAACGGACCATGTTGGGCTGGCTGGATGGCCACAGCTCGGCCAAGCCGGTGAGCCAGCTTGGGCTCGTTGATAAGAACGGCCAGCCCTTGCAGAAAACCGATCCTGCCGCACAGTGGTCCGCCGGATTCTGACGTCCCCCGGGTCCCGACCGATCATCCGAACACACACTGTTCCCGGGGCGTGCGCATCTTAGATGTTTCCAAAACCACCACGCCGAACAATAGGAGCGCGGACATTCTTGTCCGCTCCCATAGTTCCGCCAACTCCGAAGCGGACAGGAATGTCCGCGCTCCGGAGCATCCAAGCTGCGCACTTCCGGTTATTCCATGCTTACAAGCACCCATCCTGAATCCCACCGGGCGATTTTCGCCAGCCTGATGCCAGGGCGTCGCAACCTGCTCAAGGCGGCTTTGATCGCGGCAGCCGTCCTGGGCTTCGTGCAGCGGTCTGCCGTGGCCGGACGTCACGGAGATGTTCCCGGCGAGCTTTATCCGCGAGGCGACCGGTTTTGCTTCACCTTCTATTCCACGTCGGAGAAGGACTCAGCCTATGCGCTGAAAAACGGAGCGACCGCCATCGGCCCCTATTACGGCGGGCAGGGTACCGCGTTGCGCCTGGCGGAGCAGTTCGACACCTGGCTGCTCTACAAAGTGCGCCTGCCTTCGATGGCCGGCTGGCGGTCCGGCAACAAGCAGTTTGCCTGGCCTGCGGACGAAACCATCTGCCGCGAGACTGCCGCCATCGTCAACGCCGTCCAGACCAACCGGCATATCGCGATGTGGGATGTAGAGCCGGAGGAGTTGCGCGCCTGGATACCGGCCGAGCTGCATTACCTGGAGCTGGTGACCTCGTGCATTCGTTCCAACGACCCCGGCCGGCGGCCGGTTTTCATGTATGAGCCGAACCACCGGAACGCGGCGACCCTGGCCAGGACGATGGCTTTCCAGGATATTTGCGCCAAGGGCGCTTACACGGACGTGCTCGACAAGGGCACGTTCGCCCACGAGCGCATCTGGGGCCGGTGGTCCATGGAGCAGGAGCTCAAGGCGATAGGCAACGCCAACCCCGCGGCGCAGCCCTGGATCGTGCTCTGGATGGCCAGGGACCCGGCCCCGGGCGAGGCCGGGCTGACCCGCGACCGGTGCCGGCACGACGCCTATTTGGGGCTCGAGATGGGGGGCAAGGGCATCCAGATCTGGTCGGGCGCGCGCGCGAGGCGCGGGTTTTCGAGCGAGAGCTTCCAGGCCTACTTTGATGGCTATCTTTCCGTGGCCCGCGACTTGAACGGTCCGCTGCGCCTGGCGCCCGTCTTCCTCTTCGGGCAGAAGCGGCTGGAGCCGGAAATGAAGATTACCGGCGGACCGGCCTCCCTCCGGCTGGTTTACCAAGGGACGAATTCATATCCCCCGGTCACATGGCTTTGCGCCGCCCATCGCGGGGCGGATTACCTGTTTGTCGTCAATTCGGCGGAGCAAGCCGTAACGGCCTCGTTCAGCGGCCTGCCGGCGGCGGACCGGGAAGACCTTTTCGCCGGCGGAACCGCGCCGACGCCCGGGGGCTCGTTTTCCGTGACCTTGCCGCCGTTGGGAGTGAAGGCGTTCCGCTTCGGGGCCGAAAGGCCGCCAGCTCCTATTCAAACCGCCCGGCCGCGACCTGATGAGCATTCCTGACTTCTCCGCGACCCGGACCCACAGCCGCAAGGCTTTCAAATGCGCCGCTCCGCTGATGCTGGCGCTCCTGGGATTCGGCTGGAACAGCCGCGCCGCAACGGTCACCTGGGTCGGCAACGCCGGCACCAATTGGAATCTCGCTGCCAACTGGTCCGGGGCGGGCGTTCCGGCGCCCAACGACTCGCTGGCTTTCACAAATGCGGGGACGGCGGGCACGTCGCTGAACAACGATCTCCCGGCCGGCCGGACGTTTAACGGCGTCACCTTTGTCACCGGCGCGACGAATGCGTTTACGTTCTCCGGCAATGCCTTCGGCCTCAACGGGACCATCGCCAATTCATCGGCCGGCATCCAGGCCATCAACAACGCCATCATCCTGGCGGCAAACGGAACCATCAATGCCTCCGCCACCAACATCGTCCTGGGCGGCCCCATCAGCGACGCCGGCAGCAGCTTCGGGCTCACGCTGGGCGGCGGCAAGACCGTGGTGCTGTCCGGCGCCAACACCTTCGGCGGCACGCTGGCCATCAACAGCGGCACCACGCTCTCGTTCGGCGCGGCGAACAACCTCGGGGCCGGCACCAACATCACCTTCGGCAGCAGCAGCAGCAGCACCCTGTCGGCCACGGCGTCGGCGGTGATTCCGGCTGGCACCGTCATCACCGTTGGCAGCGGCTCCACCGCGTCGTTCGTCGCTCCCGTCGCGGGGGCTGTGCTGGAGGTGGCCGCAAAGCTGACCGGCCCGGGCGCGGTCAGGAAGGGCAGTTCGAGCTATTCGCTGGGGACAGTCCGGTTCAGCAACGACGCCAGCGACTATGCCGGGGACTTCGGCATCGGCTACGGCAACGCCGAGTTTACCTCTGTGGCCAACCAGGGCGTGGCCAGCTCGCTCGGCAAGGGCTCCCCGGGGACCGGCGGACAGATCGCCCTGGGCAATTCCAGTTCCGCGGCGGTCTTTCGCTATGTGGGATCGGCCAACAGCTCCACCCTCCGGCCATTGAACTGGAGCGGCACCATCGGCGGGCTGGCGCTGGATGCCAGCGGCGCGGGGACGGTCGCCTACCTGGCGAGCAGCGCCCTGCGGTCGGGCAGCGGCAACATCACCTTGACGCTGCAAGGCTCCAACTCCGGCACGAACACGCTCGCCCAGGTTCTCAATGACGGCGTCTCCAGCGGCATCACCACCCTGACGAAATCCGGCCCCGGGGTCTGGGTGCTGGCGGGCGCCAACACCTTTACCGGCGGTGTGAACGTCAACAGCGGCGTCCTGCAACTGGGCGGCGCCGAGAATGCCGGGACCAGCGGGCCCCTGGGCAGGAGCGGCACCATCTCCTTTGGCGGCGGGACCCTCCGGCACAGTCCCGCCAACGCCTATGATTACTCGTCCCGCTTCAGCGCCGCTGCCGGCCAGGGCTACAGCGTGGACACCGCGGGCCAGGCTGTTGCCTGGGCGACCTCCCTGGCCAGCACCAACGGCACGCTGACGGTGGACAGCTCGGTTCCAGGGGGCGTGCTCACTCTCACAAAAACGAACACTTACGTCGGCAACACAACGGTGCTCGGCGGCACGCTGTCCGTCAGCTCGGATGCCTGCCTGGGGGCGAAGGCCAATGTCGTCGTGCTCAATGGCGGGGCGCTTTCGGCGGCAACCGGTTTTGTCTTCAACTCCTATCGCACCCTTGCGCTCGGATCAGCCGGCGGCGGTGCTGGCACGGTGGATGTGCCGCCGGGCGTGACCCTGACATTCGACGGCAGCCTCATTGACAACGGGTCCGGCCCCGGCAGCCTGGTCAAGACCGGCACCGGGACGCTGGCCATTTCGACCTACGGCCACAGCGCCTATACTGGCAACACCACCATCAGCGCGGGCTCTCTCGCGGTCGCCGGCTACGGCTCGATTGGCGCGTCGGGCAACCTTATCATCGCCTCGGGCGCAACGCTGGATGTGTCCGGCGCCACCGGCGGCTACACCCTGGGGAGCGGCCAGACGCTGATCGCGGGCAACGGCACCAGCCTGGTGAAAGGAAAGCTCAACCTCGGCGCGGCGGCGCTGGCGCTCTTCTGGACGAATGGCCTGCCCAGCCTGGCGATCTCGGGCAGCCGGCTCACGATGAACAACAACCTCACCACCGTCACCGTGGCCGGCACCACCCCGCTGGCGGCGGGCGTTTATAGAATCATCTCCAAAGGCACGGGTGGATCCGTGTCCGGGGTGGTGTCCAATTCACCGGTCAACGTGGCGGGCGCGGGGGCGGTGGCCGGCGCCTCCCTGCAGATTACCAGCGGGGAGCTGTGTTTGAACATCCACGGCAGCAGCCCGACCACCACCACGCTCAGCTCCGCGGCGGCGACGCAGACCTACGGGGATGCGGTGACATTCACGGCCACCGTGAGCCCGGCCAACGCGGGCGGAATGGTCACCTTCTCGGATGGAACAACGACTTATGGCACTGCGGCCCTGGCCGCGGGACAGGCCACGCTGACCCTTCCCGGGGGGACGCTCAACGCCGGCGTCTATCCGATGACCGCCAGCTACAACGGCAACTTCACCTACGGCCCGAGCGTCTCCGGCATCCTCACCCAGACGATCAACCAGGCCGTCCTGACCATCGCCGCCAACAACGTCAGCCGGTGGCCGGGCAATGCGAACCCGTTGCTGATCGCCGGCTACATCGGGCTCGTTGCCGGTGATGGCGCCGAAGTTCTGGCCGGCGCGCCCGGCTTGGTCACAGCCGCGACCCCGACCAGCCCCGTCGGCAACTATGCCATCACCATCACCCAGGGCACTTTGACCAACGTGACCGGGAACTATGCCTTGGCGTTCGCCAACGGCACGCTGTCGGTCGTCCCCCGCTCGATGCCCTACCCGCAAGGCGCGGCTTTTCCGCTGATGATGTATGAGGTGGGCGACGCGCCGTCCGCCGCGAGCATCGCCGCTTACGGTTGGAACATCATCCAGACCTACGGCCTGGCCACCACGAACGCTGTCAACAGCTACCTCCAGCTCGCCTACCCGTTCAGCCTGGGCGGAGATGTCCCGATTCCTTGCGGCGGGGATGTAAGCACCAACTTTGTCGAGTGGCCGCAGTCGCAGGTCCAGGCCTGGATTCAGGGTTTGACCACCAACAACAACCTCGCCTGGTGGGATATGCCCGAGGAAATGCGGTCCTGGAAGCCCTCCGAGGTGCAGTTGCTCAGGGATTACCGCGCCTGGGTGCGATTGTACGACACCAACGGGCCGCGCCCGACGTATGAATACACCCCCAACAACCGCATCCCCGCCACGCAGATCGGCGTGGTTTCCAATGTGGATATTGTCGGAACGTCCTGCTACTGCGAGGCTGCGGGCCAGCCGCACGCCTGGGTTCGCTACAAGGTGGCTGGGTCCGGGGTTCACGCCGTCGCCCTGGCTGGCGCGACCATCGGCAGCAACTACCTGTCCGGCCAGAAAACGGTGGTGGCGGTGCTTTACCTGGCTGATCCCGGCAACGGGCTCCTGCCGTCGCCCGCCCAATCCTACCACGATATCTGGTCCGCGATCGCCTCGGGCGCCCAGGGCATCTCCGTCTGGGCCTACTGGCACGGGGTCCATGACAATCCCGTCCTGACCAACAACCTCAACCAGTTTAACCTGGCCGCCTCGCAAATCAGCGGCTCGGAGATCGGCCGGGTGATTCTGTATGGGAAGCCGAACCCGAATGCGTCTTTCGCGGTGACCTCCGGCCCGACCAACACCGATTCGTTCCTGCCCGGGGACGGTTACACCTGGCAGTATCCCTCGCTCAATGTCCTCTGCCAGACCTGGTCCAACGGCGTCTATGTGTTCGCCGTGAATTCCACCTCGAACACGGTCGCCGCCAACATCACCAATCTGCCCGCCACGACCGGTCCGGCCACGCTGCCCTTCGAGCGGCGTTCGGTGCCGGTGAGCGGTCGGGGATTCTCCGACACGTTCCCGCCCTGGGGCGTCCACGTCTATAAGATGGCGGCCGCTGCGGTCTCGCCGCCGGTGATCTCGTCCATCACCCTTGCGGGCGGGAGTTTGGTCCTGACCTGCTCCGGCACCCCCGGCAACTCCTATGTCCTGCGCTGCTCATCCGACCCGGCCAACCCGGCGGGGTGGGCCGGCATCAGCACAAACACCGCTCCGGGCTCCGGCCTGTTCTCCTTTACGAACAACCCTCCCGGCAGCGGGGGGTTCTACCGGCTCCAGCAACAATGAGTTGAAGCCAGCCTCTCCGCTTGCCAGCGCGCAACTCCTGACCCATCCTTGCCGCATGAGCGCCATACTGTCCGGCTTCGACTATGATGTCGCCGTTATCGGCGGCGGCAGCGGGGGGTATGCCGCCGCGCGCACTGCCGCCGGCGAGGGCTTGAAGACGATTCTCCTTGAGGGGGGCGACGAGGTTGGCGGCCTCTGCATCCTGCGCGGATGCATGCCGACCAAGGCCCTGCTCTATGCGGCCGAGGTTCTGCACCTGGCTGGCCATGCGCAGCCGTGGGGCATTCGCGCCGGGGATGTCGGCTTCGACTTCGGACAGGTCATGGCCCGCAAGGACGCGATGGTGAAGGACTTCGCGGATTACCGCCGGCAGCAGCTCGCCAAAGGGAAGTTCGAGTTCCGGCGGGCGATGGGGCGGTTTGCGGGCCCGCACACGCTGGAGTTCAGCGACGGGGACCGGCTGACCGCCGCGCATTTCGTGATTGCCACCGGCTCGGCGGTCAGCCCGCCGCCGCTGCCGCAGCTCCAGGACATTGGCTGCCTGACCAGTGACACGGCCCTGGAGCTGACCCGGCTGCCGGAATCGGTAATCGTCCTGGGCGGCGGGCCGGTAGCCCTGGAGTTCGCCCAGTTTTTTGAACGGTTCGGCGTGCGGACCACTTTGATCCAGCGCAGCGGGCATGTTCTGAATGCCATGGATGAGGATGCGGCCACCGTGCTGGAGGCGGTTCTCCGCCGCGAAGGCGTGGACCTCTACACCAGCACCCGGCTGCTCGACGCCCGCCGCGTGGGCGATGAGAAGGAGATCGCCTTCGAGCACCAGGGGCAGACCGTGCGCGTGCGAGCGGAGGAAGTGTTTCATGCGCTCGGCCGGACGCCGAACACCGGTTTGCTCGGTCTGGATAGCGCCGGGGTGCGGGTCGAGTCAGGCCGCATCGTCACCGACCGGGGGATGCAAAGCAGCGCGCCGCACATCTTTGCGGCCGGGGACTGCGCGGGACCGCACGAGATTGTGCATATCGCCAGCCAGCAGGGGGAAACCGCCGCGTATAACATCGTTCACCCGGACCAGAGGAGGGAGATGGACTATCGCCTCCTCACGGAGGTGGTCTTCACCGATCCGCAGATCGGCGTGGTTGGCTTGACCGAGAAGGCGGCGCGTGCGCGGAACATCCCCTGCGTGGCAGCAGGCTACCCGTTCAACGACCACGGCAAGTCGCTGATCATGGAGGCAAAAGACGGCTTCGTGAAGCTGCTGGCCGACCCGCGGACCGGCGAGAGCCTGGGCGGCGGCTGCGTCGGCCCGGCGGGCGGAGAATTGATCCACGAGATCATCGCCGCGATGCACAAGCGCATGACGGTCGGCG
>JAPLUA010000480.1 GCA_026397855.1 Verrucomicrobiota bacterium
AGACGGTGGCGGGACGTTGCAGTGTGCCGACACAACTCCACATTGCAGATGCGAAACAATGGCGCAATCCGGCGGCCCTTTCCAACAGCGAAAGCGGTGCTCAACCCATGGTCTCCGGCGTTATCTCTCTGGACGGGCAAAAGGAAGCGTTTTGGGTCGTGCGCTCCTTCCCAGGACCCAAAACTGGTGACACCGCCCTTTTGAAATCACCGCGGGAGGCGTTTGAGCTGGGCCAGAAACGCATTGGAGATGTTGCCCGCACCGTCATTGTGGACACACCGGATGCGCGGTTGAATGCCCTGGCCGCAGCCTCCTGCGTAGCGATGGATGCGGTGTGGTATCCGCCAGTCTTCGTCCACGGGGCGATGCAATGGAACAGTTCATTGCTGGGCTGGCGCACCCTCTTTGGGGGCATTTGCTATGGCTGGCATGATCGGGTGAGGACCCAGGCGGCCTTCTGTCTGGCACGGCAGGTGAAGGAGTCCAACCATACCCTCGCCAAAGCCAACCCGAAAGCCGGTTACAGCAGCCAGTCGGACGAGTCCCGTCTGTTCGGCAAAGGTTACGTGGACGCGTTCCATCCGCATCATTACGACATGCAAAGCCAGTTCTTCGATCAAGTCCTCCACGACTGGCGCTACACGGCGGACCCGGAGTTGGAAAGGATCCTGCGCCCCGCCCTGGAGCTGCATCTGGAGTGGATGAAAGACTGTTTTGATCCGGATGACGACGGCGTTTACGAGAGCTACATCAACACCTGGCCCACCGACTCGCAGTGGTATAACGGCGCCGGCGCAGCGGAGGAAACGGCCTACGCGTATCGTGGCCACAAGGCGGCCATGGATTTGGCCCGGCGTGCCGGCGACACCCAATCGGAAGCGCGCCACCGGGCTCAGTTGGAGAAGATCCGGCGCGGCTTTTTCGACCAGCTCTGGATCCCGCGCAAAGGCTACGTGGGCGCCTACCGTGAGCAAATGGGTTACCGCCGCCTGAATGAGAATCCGTGGCTCTACAGCATCTTTCTGCCGATTGACGCCGGGTTGCTCACCCCGCTACAGGCCGCCCAGGCGCTCTACTTCACTGAATGGGGGCTGCAAAATGACCAGATGCCCTGCGGCGGACGGCGGGTTTGGACCTCCAACTGGGTGCCGAGCCTCTGGTCGGTGCGGGAAATGTGGCCGGGCGACAACTATCATCTGGCGCTGGCGTATTTTCAGGCTGGCCTTCCGACGGACGGCTGGGACATATTCAAAGGTACATTCCTGGAGAGTGCCTACGCCGGTCCTGTGCCCGGCAACCTTGGCGAAGCAGTAGGCGGCGTGGATTTCAACGATTGCTCCAGCATGTTTTGCCGCGCGCTGGTGGAGGGGCTGTTTGGCTACGAACCCGATTATCCCAATGGCACCGTCACTCTCCGGCCCCAGTTTCCGGCCCAGTGGGATCACGCCTCGATCCGCACGCCGGATTTCGCGCTAAACTTCACGCGCGGCCAGGAGAACCTCCGGTGCGTGGTCGAGTTGACTCAAGCCGCTGCGCTGGAGGCGCGCCTGCCGGTGACTGCCCGGCGGGTTCGCCAGGTGGCAGTGAATGGTAAGTCAGTGAAATGGGAGGCCCTGCCGGGCTTGGGAGCGAGTGTTGTGTGTGTCCGGGTGCCTCAAACCCGGCGTGCGGACATCAGCGTGTCGTTTGCGGAGCCTGGACCTGCGCTCGGCGCACAGGTGGCAGAGGTGGGCGCCGGGCAGCGGGTTGAATGGACGGCGCCGCAAGGACAGTTGAGGCGCTTTGAAGACCCGCAGGGCGTGTTAACCAACACTGTGCTCCGCGAGGGCAAGCTGACCGGCACCGTGACCAGTAATGCCGGCCATCACCTGGTGTTCGGGCTGGCGCAGAACGGGAAGCTGGAGCAATGGCAAACGTTTAAGGTAACAGTGACCGATCAAGGGGCGGCCGCCGCGCGCGCCGCGAAGCGGGCGCGGGATATTCCGGCTGGCGCCAGGTGGGATTGCCTGGACATCTCCAAGGCGTTCAACGGCGACGTGCGAGCCATCTACGAGCAGCAGTATCTCTCGCCGCGGCCACAGACAGTCTCGGCGCGGATAGGCTCGGATGGTTACGCGCCATGGACCTTTTACGCTTGGGGTTACCAGCGGCCCGTCATCAAGCTGGACAACATCCCGAAATTGGTCGGCGACGCCGGTCAGATCCGGACACCCCAAAACGTGCCGTTTGCCTGGCACGACGGCGGCACGAACATCGCGTTCACGTCGCAGTGGGACAATTGGCCGGGCCGCGTGACCGTGCCCGTGGGCAAAAAGGGCGATGCCATCTGGCTGTTGATCTGCGGCTCCAGCAACCCCATGCAATGCGGCACCGCCAATGCGGAAGTGCGGATGCGCTACGCGGACGGCGTAGTGGAGAAGCTCGAATTGGTCCACCCGGACAATTATTGGACACTCTGCCCGATCAACGTCAACCCCACCGGCCCCGGGCAACCCTCACGCGGCGAGTACAACTATGAGCGGGACGGCTTCTGCCTGCCGAATCCGCCGCCCATGACGGTGCAACTCGGAGAGAACTGCCGCGCGAACTTGTTGAGCTGGCGTTTGCGCCCCGACGTGGCCCTGGAGGACTTGACGTTGGAGACGCTTTCGCAGGAAGTCGTCGTCGGTTTGATGGGGATTACGCTCATGAATGGGCGATAGGGGGGGCGAAGGGCAGGAGTTTGAATTGTACCGCCCGGTGGGGTTGGGGCACGTGGCCAGCAAAATCGCTATGTCGCATCCCTAGTATCAGGGATACCCTTTTGCCTTTTGAAATGTAGCCTGAGACAATGTTCAGAACTTCAAACGGCTTAAACGTTTTTGGCGCCGAAGCGCCATCATGAGGAAGAGAATCACAATTCTGTTTGTAATACTGGGAGCACTGCAAGGCAGAGCTCCCACCGCCGGGAGATCATCACCGTCAATCAGCGAGCCACCCATTTTGCCCGTCGCGGAGCAACATTTGCCGCGCCTTCCTCTGGCTTATGTGCTCAACGGCGAGGGCGCGGTGGCCGCTGCCTTCGGGCCGCCGGGAAGCGTGGGACGAGTTGGGCGTTCGGACCTCGAAGAAGTGCCCAATGACGTCCGCTGCACGCAGGCTCACGAGAATCCGCTGCAAGCGGCGCTCGATTGGGCGGCTGCGAAGGGACATCGCCGCGTATGTCTGGATGCAGGGGAATACACTTTTGACAAACCGCTCGATTCGTATATCGGCCCGGTTGGGTTTCATGTCTCAAGCGGCATTCATCTCAAGGGAGTTCTGCGCGATGGTGTTCCCGCCTCCGTGCTCGCGGCAGGACCAGCGCTGAATCCCGCCGATGGCGAATTGAAACCGGAACAGAAGTTCAACGTTCTGCTCCTTCCATCCGGCGACCGCAAGGACCCTAGCCAACCACTGACGAACACGACGATCCAAGCTGTCTTTCTTCGATGCCGGATGCTGGCCGGGGTCGGCATGTGGGCGGGAGGCGGCAGAGGTTTCAAGCTGGATCGTGTGCATGTGGCTGGCTCGCGGCAGTCGGCCCTTATTGTGGGGACTTGGGATGCGGGGCGTGAAGACCCGGACGTCAAGTATCGCGCCGCCATCTACTATCAGCATGACTTTGACATCGGCTGGTGTCATGTGCATGACTCGGGGGCAGACGGGATTTGCGTCATCGGTCGGCGCGGTGTCGTGCATGACAATCTTTGCGAGAATGGCAACTCTCACTTCGACAATGGCATCACCCCTTTCATCGGCTCGACGGACATACAGTTTCTGCGCAACCGCATCCTGAATTTCCCGGTGGGCATCGGATTGGACGGTGGCTACATGCCGGCACGGAAGCTTGACGGGTGCAAGGACGCCAAGGAGGCCGAGGCGCTCAGCACCGCCAAGCTGTGGGAACTCTACCACGGAGCGGAGGGCTACCATCGCCGCCACGAGATTGCGCAAAACGAGATTCGCGGCTGCTGGCGCGGTATCGTCTTTCATCGCGCCGCGGATTGCCGAGTGCATGACAACATCGTCATCGGTCGCGGCTTGGGGGAGGGCATCAGCCTTAAAGAGGCTAATGATAATTTAGTGTGGCAAAATCGAATCACCGGCTTTGAGATTGCCTGCCGGCTATACAGCCACAAGTATTCCGCGACGGGGGCAGACGGGCGACCCATCGGCACATCGTTTAACAAGATCGGCTTGGACCCGCTGGGGGCTGTGGCGGGCAATGACTTTTGCAACAACGAACGGGGTATTGTGCTGGTGCGCGGAATTCCCGACGCGCGGATTCGCCGCAATGAATTTCACCTGAACAACCTCGCTGGCTGCACCGTGCCCTATGATTTCGCCGGCGGAGACGAGGGCGAAGATCGGCAGATTGCCTCGCGCAATCGGCCCGACCTGCCTGAAGAGGTGCATTCAAAGGTTCTGACGCCGAATCGTTGACCACA
>JAPLUA010000595.1 GCA_026397855.1 Verrucomicrobiota bacterium
CCGGCTGGTTGATTCCTCCGCCGGCGCCCCCCTGGCTTCCGTGCTTGAGGAAAGACAATACGTGCGGCTGGCTGGCTCGGTTGTTGACGTGGAGGCTCGCGCCGGGGAGATCAACTGGGGCAACAAGCCCGCCCGGCAGGTGATCGTCCGCAATATTACCGAGCGCAAACAACTGGAAGATCAATTGCGACAGGCGCAAAAGATGGAATCGATCGGGCGGCTGGCGGGGGGCATTGCCCATGATTTCAACAACATGCTGGCAGTTATCCAGGGGCGCTGCTGCCTGCTGAGCCTGGGGGGCGCGCTGACCGACCGCCAGAAGGAGTCGGCCGACGAAATCATGCGGGCGACCGATCGCGCCGCCAGCCTGACCCGGCAGCTCTTGCTGTTCAGCCGCCGCCAGACCCTCCAATTGCAGGACCTGGATTTGAATGAATCGGTCGCCTCCATCACAAAGATGCTCCAGCGGCTCATCGGCGAGGATATCCAGATCCAATGCCGCTACGCCCCCAAACCCATCAAGCTCCGGGCGGACGCGGGCATGCTGGACCAGGTGCTGCTGAACCTGGCCGTCAATTCACGCGATGCAATGCCCGAGGGCGGACAGCTTCTGCTCGAGACTGTCGAAGCGGAACTGGACGAGCGGGCCGCCGCCGGGCGGCCGGGCGCGCGCCCCGGAAAATACGGATGCTTGCGCGTGATTGACACCGGCTCCGGGATCGCCCCCGAGATTCTGCCGCGGATATTCGAGCCGTTCTTCACCACCAAGGAGGTGGGGAAGGGCACCGGCCTCGGGCTCGCCACCGCCTTTGGAATCGTGCAGCAGCACCATGGCTGGATCGAGGTCCAGAGCGAGGTTGGCAAAGGAACTACTTTCCAGATCTTCCTCCCGCAGCTCCCCGACAAGCCGGCGGCCTATCCCGCCAAAGCCCAGGACGCCGAGGCGTCCGGGGGAAAAGAGAATATCCTGCTCGTTGATGACGAGGAGCCGATGCGGATCATGGTGGGCCTGCTGCTGTCCGAGCTGGGCTACCGGGTGATGGAGGCCGGCACCGGCGCCGAGGCGCTGGAGGTGTGGAACAGGCGAGGCGGAAAATTTGACCTCGTGCTCACCGACCTGGTGATGCCGGGGGGAATGTCGGGCCTCGACCTGACCCAATTATTGCTCCAGAAGAATCCCGGTTTGAAGATCGTTTACATGAGCGGCTACAGCCCGCAAATTGCCGGCAAGGATATCGCCTTGTCCAGCGGGGCAGCCTTCCTTTCCAAGCCCTTCAACCTGCAGAAACTGGCCCAAACGATCCGCCAGCAGCTGGACCAGCCTCCCCCGGCCCCCTGAGCCCTCGCGGGGGAGTGGGGGGCGTGGGGCGTGGAGCGTGGGAGCATGGCCGGTCACCCCAACTCCTCTCTCCTCTCTTCTATCTCCTCTCTTCTATCTCCGAACCCTCCGCCGCACGCTTCTGCTACCGCCCGTGCCATTGCCCCGGCGCTGAACCGCTCGAATACCGCCCGCTGACCGGCTTCGCCCAACGCCCACGCCCGCGCCGGGTCCAGCAGCAGACCCTCAATCGCCTCCGCCAGCGCCTCCGGATCATCCGGCGCGCACAGCACCCCCCCGCCTGTTGCCTCGATCAGTTCGGGGAAAGCCGCAACCCGCGGCTGCACGACCGGCACCCCCGCCGCCAGCGCCTCGATCACATACAACCCAAACGCCTCGCCATAACGGGCCGGAACGGAAAAGACCGACAGGGAGCGTAGCAAGGCCAGCTTCCCCGCCCGGTCGAGGTTGGGATTGAAGTCCGCGTCCCCGAGCAGCCCGCCAGCCTGCAACCGCTCGCGCAGGGAGTTGACGAACGGGGTGTCCGCCGGCCCGCAACTGCCGCCCACGCGCAGCCTGACCCGGCCCGCACGGCCCCGCTGCCGCAGCCGAATATAGGCCTCCACCAATGTATCCAGCCCCTTCTCCGGGCACATCCGCGCAAAATACCCCAGCACCGCCCCCTCCCCCCCTCCCAACGAAGCCTGCGGACCGTTTACTATGGACTGCGGACCGTGGTCCGTGGTCCGTGGTCCGTGGTACGTAGTCCCTAGTCTCTCCCCCACCCCATACCCCTCCAGGTTAATCCCGTTCGGGATCACCCGCACCTGCGTCGCCGCCAGCCCGAGCCGCTCGCGCATCAGGTCGCCAAAATACCGGCTCGGCGCGATAAACAGGTCCACATCCCGCGCCCGGTCGGCCAGCTCCCGCCAGCAGGCCGCACGATGCGGCTCGGGCAGTGCATCCAGGAAAAAGTCCTCGCCTTGCAGCGCGCAGATGACGGGGGCCCGCAGCCCATCCTTGAGGCGGCGGGCCATGCCGACCAGCAGCGCGTTGGAGAGGCAGAGCGCATCTGGCGGCGGTTGGGTCTGGAGCCACGAGAGCAGGTCATCGAGCTCACGCGCCTGGTTCCCCGCCTCGCCGCGCAGCATCGAGAGGGTCAGCTCGCCCAAATCCCCCGCTCGGGTCCGGGCCGCCTTGCCGGCTGCCCATTTCAGCAGGGCGGGCGAATCAAACAGGTCCCGCAGCCAGCCGGGCGCGCCCCGGAACAAGGCCGATTTCTGCTGCAAATAGACATTGATGCCGCCGAAGAAGATCGGCGTCCCGGCGCTTTGATCCGCTTCATCCAGCGTCAGCGGCAGGTAAAGCGGCACCATCGTAACCGCATGGCCCAGTTGGCGCAGGGCGGTGACCAGCGCATTGTCGCGCAGGCAGCCGCCGCAATACATGGTGCCGGCACCGGGGGTGAAGTGGACTAGATGCATGGGGGCGGGGGCGGGCGGGGAGAAGTTACATGAGTTGCATGGTTACACGAGTTGCATGGTTACACGAGTTGCGTGGTTGCATGGGTTTTACAAGGGGAGGGAGGCTAGCCAGAACTCTAGGTCTTCGTCGGAGTCGCCGTAGGGGGGTGGGTTTTCATGCAGGGCTTGCGTTTGGCCGGATTTACACTCGCGCAACCAGCGCAGATAGCCGTTCAGGAGTTTCAACACGTGCCAGCCCTGCTGTTTTGCTCCAACGACTTCATGCGCGGGCACATAATCCTCGTCTATGCACACGTTGAGATCATCAATGAGCTCCTGCAAAGAGCC
>JAPLUA010000558.1 GCA_026397855.1 Verrucomicrobiota bacterium
TCGAAATCGGCCTTGCGGCCCGGGGCGACCTTCGCGCTGCCGGAGCAGATTGGCGACTGGAAGCGCATGGATGCGGCGGTGCCGGACAAGCAGGTTGAGACGCAGGGGATTTATTCCAAGATCTGGCATTACCAGAGGGGCGCGGTGATGGCGGCGGTGGCGCTGGATTACCCCTTCCGCGGCTACCATGATGTCACGGTGTGTTACACCCTGCAGGGGTGGCGGATCACGCGCCAGGAGCGGCAGGCCGGGGTGGGGACCAACTCGGCCCTGCCGCTGGTGGTGGTGGAGATGAACCGGGAGCCGGCCAGCCACGGCACGCTGTGGTTCAGCACGGTGGACGAGCAGCGGCACTGGATGGAGACGCCGGTGGTGAAGCGGAGCTTCCTGGAGCGGCTCGACCTGTCCGGCGGCTTCGGCTTTGTGCCGACCAGCTACCGGATGCAGGTGCTGGTGACCGGCTCTGCCGTCCCCGGAGATGGAAGCGGCGCGGGAGCTGTTCGAGGCGACCCGCAAGCTGTTGGCCCAGCAGCTTTTGGACCAGATGCAAGCCAAGCCATGAAGATTCACTGGAAGATCCGGCTCTGGTTCGAGTCTCGCCCCTACCGGCGGCTCTGGATGAGCTTGCCGGCGCTCCTGGTGGGCCTGGCGTGGGTGGCGTTCGGCATTGTGCTGGCGTTCACCAAGCCGGCGGCGACGCAGGCCTACTATACCTCGCTGGTTCCGCGCGCGCTGGCGATGCGGGACTTCCCAACGGCGCGCGTCGCCTGCAACCGGCTGCTGCTGTCGTGGCCCGGATCCCGCACACAGGACCTGTTCAACCTTGGCTTGGCGATGTTCGGCCTGGGGCAGGGGCGCGACGGCTTCGCCCTGATGAATGTGGCCGCGCCGATCGAAAAGCCGGTTTTCGCCCCCGCGCACCTTTTTATCGCCCGTCAGCTCCTGATGCAGACCAACGTGACGCCGGCGACGATCCAGCAGGCGGAGCGGCATCTGAACCATGTGCTCGCACTGGAGCCCAACTCGGTGGAAGCCCAACTCGTGCTGGGACGGCTCTATTTCCAGATGCGCAACTGGGACGCGGCCAAGGAGCACCTGGAGCTGTGTGTGTCGGCGCGGCCGGAAACGGCGATCCTGCTGGCGTCGGTGGCCAAGGCGCAAAGCGACGATATTGCAATGCGCCGCTGGGCCATGCGGGCGGCCGATCATTTCCGGAGCTCGGTTGAGAAATCCAAGCAGGATCGTCCGTTGGACCGGCTGGCGTGGGCCACGGCGCTGGCGATCCAGGAGCGTTATGCGGATGCCATTGATATTCTCGAGGCGGCCAGCAAGACATCGGACGCCAAGGTCTATGCCACCGGCATGGCCGGCATCTATGCCGACTGGGCGGCGCAGGTGGCCAAGTCGGATCCGCGCAACGTGGAGTTGCGCCTGAAGCTGATCCAGCAGGGCCTGCGGTGCGATCCGCAGAGCCTCCCGTTGCTGGAGCTGCTGTTGCCCTTGACCCGGCTGTCGGCGACCGAATCCAAGGAGGCCAGCGCGATGCTGACGCGGATGCTGGCAGAGGGCGGATCCTCCCCCATGCTGCACTTTGTGGTGGGGAACGACGCCTTCCAGCGCGGCGACACCGAGATGGCGGCCAAGCACTTCAACCTGGCCTATGAGCTGGGCCCCAAACTGCCGATCGTGGCCAACATGATGGCCATGATGCTCGCCACCGGCAAAGACCCGGACCCAGCCCGCGCGCTGGCCATTGTCCAGCCCGTCGTGGACCGGTTCCCCAACGAGCCCGATGTGCGCAACACGCGGGGGACGATTCTCGTGAAGCTGGGGCGATGGCAGGAGGGGGTGAAAGACCTGGAGTTCGCCCTCCCGAAGCTCCGCATCAAGGGCCCGACGCACGCATCCCTGGCCTTGGCCTACCGGAACCTGGGCATGAGCCAACTGGCCGACGAGCATGATCGCCTGGCCCGTGAACTATCCGCGTCACGCGCGGAAGATCCCTCGCGCCGCCAGGAACCGGCACCGGCAAAACCGTGACCAGGTAACGCAGACTTGCAGTCTGCTGTACATTCCCTGCAATCCGCCTGCCGTGGCAAAAATGGCCTTGCCTCGGGGTCGCCCGGGCTACTAGTTTGGCATCGTGGAAATTGTGCCGGTTCGAACGCTCCACCCTCGGGCGGGCGTGAAAACGCAATTTTACGAGATGCAGATCAAATAACAATTATACTACCAATTAACATGGCAAAGACCCCAGGCTACAGCGTTAAGTTCTCCAGCGGCGAAGACATCCCCTTGGAATTGCACAAGGTTCGCATTGTGCAGAAGCTAAACCTGATCCCGATCGAGCAGCGCCTCAAGGCCATCGTCGAGGGAGGCTTCAACACGTTCCTGTTGACCACCAAGACGGTGTTCCTGGACATGCTCACCGACAGCGGCACCAACGCGATGAGCGACAACCAGGTGTCATCCATGCTGCGAGCCGACGACGCCTATGCCGGCTCCCAGAGCTACATGCGCCTTGAGGAAGTGATCCAGGAGGTGTTCAACTGCAAGTATTACCTGCCGGTGCACCAGGGGCGCGCCGCCGAGAACATTATCTCCAAGGTGTTCATCAAGCAGGGCGACGTGGTCCCGATGAACTACCACTTCACCACCACCAAGGCGCACATCGAGATCAACGGCGGCACCATCCTCGAGATCTACACCAAGGAAGCGCTCAAGATAAAGAGCAGCCATCCGTTCAAGGGAAACCTCGACATCGCCAAGCTCAAGGAGGTCATTCAGAAATACGGCGCGGCCAAGGTCGCCTATATTCGCCTCGAGGCCTCCACCAACCTCATCGGCGGGCAGCCCTTCTCAATCGCAAACATGCGTGAAGTCAGGAAGGTGGCGCAGAAGCACGGCATCATGGTTGTCATGGATGCCAGCCTGATCGGCGAGAACGCCTGGTTCATCAAGCAGCGGGAGGCCGAGTTCAAGAACAAGTCCATCAAGCAGATCCTGCACGAAATGATCGGCCTGGTTGACCTCACGTATTTCTCAAGCCGCAAGGTCAGCTCAACGCGCGGCGGGGGCATCTGCACCAACAGCCTCGAGATCCACAACAAGATGAAGGATCTCGTCCCGCTGTTCGAGGGCTTCTACACCTACGGCGGCATGTCCATCCGCGAGATCGAAGCCATGGCGATCGGCCTGGTCGAGACGCTCGACGAGACCATCATCTCCCAATCCCCCAATTTCATCCGGTTCATGGTCAATGAGCTCGACCGGATGGGTGTGCCCGTCGTGACCCCTGCCGGCGGCCTGGGCGTGCATATTGATGCGGGGCAATTCCTCGATCATGTGCCGCAAACCGAATACCCTGCCGGGGCCCTCGCCGCGGCCTACTTCCTGATCTCCGGCGTCCGGGGCATGGAGCGCGGCACTATATCCAGCGTTCGCGATGCCAACGGCAATGACGTCCTGGCCGACGTCGAACTCCTCCGCCTGGCAATGCCGCGCCGCGTGTTCACCCTCTCGCAGGTCAAATACGCGATTGATCGCCTGCAGTGGCTCTACAAGAACCGCAAGCTGGTCGGCGGCCTCAAGTTCTATGAGGAGCCCCCGGTCCTGCGCTTCTTCGGCGGGAAACTCAAGCCCACCTCCCCCTGGCCGCAGAAGCTCGTCGCGAAGTTCCGCGCCGATCTCGGGGACAGCCTCTAAGGCCCGGACGCCAGCGCCATCACTGCCTGCTTTTGGGCGGCTGGTTCACTCCAGCCGCTCATTCAAACCGGCCGCGGTCCCACGCGATTTGCTGCGAAGAATGCGCGGACCAAGCTCATGCCCGGTCTGTAGGCTAGGCCATCGACCTACAGACAAAGGACATTCACTGGGCTATTGCTATTGCTATGAAGTCTCAAGCTCAAATGCGGACTCAACCTCAGGTCCCGGTCACGCGCAAACGCAAGCGCATCCTGTTGGTGGACGATCATCCGCTGGTGCGCCACAGCCTCGCCCTGTGGATTGAGCGCGCGCCCGAGCTGGAGGTCTGCGGCCAGGCCGAGTCGGCGGCCGAAGCCCTCTCGCTGGCCGCCCGTCTCAAGCCCGACTTCGTCCTGACCGATGTCTCGCTGCCGGGGCGCAACGGCCTGGAGCTGATCAAGGATCTGCGCGCCATGCACCCGGATGTGCAGGTGCTGGTCCTGTCCATGCACGACGAGTCGATCTACGCCGGACGTGCCCTGCGCGCGGGCGCGCGCGGATACATCACCAAGCGCGCCGGCGGCGACGGGGTGGTCGGAGCTATCCGCGAAGTCATGCAGGGGCGCATCGCGCTGAGCCCCGCCATGGCGACCCAGTTGCTCGAGCAATTCTCCGGGCGCGAGCAGCAGCCCGGCGACCCCGGGTTGTCGAACCTCACCGACCGGGAAATCGAAGTCCTGGACCTGGTAGGCCAGGCCAGGAGCAACCGCGACATAGCGGATCAGCTTAACATCAGCCACAAGACCGTGGAATCGCACCGCCTGAGCCTGATGCGCAAGCTGAAAGTTAAGACCCCCGCCGAGCTGTTGCGCCTTGCGGTTCAACAGCAGGAAGCGGAGCAGGCGACCCCATGACTCGAATGACACGATCGGCGGATGCGGAAGAGTTGAATTGACACAATTGCCTTATGTTGGAACACCCATGGCTGGTGGCCTATACCAAACCGAGGAGAGAGAAGAAGCTCGTTGAGCACTGCCAGCGGCAGAATCTTTCAGCAGCGTTGCCCTGCTACAGCTCTGCGCACAAATACCGCGGCAAGACCGTGGTATTCCAGAAACCCCTGTTTCCAGGCTATGTCTTCCTGCGCATTGATCCGACCCAAAAGGACTACGTGCGCTCCAATGACCATGTGGCCAGGCTGCTCGAGGTGTTTGACCAGGAGACCTTCGATCGCCAGCTAGGCAGCATTCTCCTGGCATTGGATGAAAAGGTCGGGGTGCGCCTCGCGCCGGCCATCGGCGAAGGAATGCGCGTGCGAATCAAGAGCGGGCCGCTGCAGGGCATCGAAGGATGGGTCGAGCGCCGCTCCGGCATGAGCACGGTCCTCCTGCGCCTGGATTTCATCAACCAGGCCGCCGCAGTGAGTGTGGATGCCGATGCGCTTGATCCCATCTGATCCGTGCGGGCAAGCCGCCCGGTTAGTGCTGGATAAGCCGGTAGAACCGGGCCGGGTAACTGCCCGGCTCTGACACTTGGAAAACCAAGGGCCCGGTCGCGGAGCAGTTCGTGGTGGAGAGCGTCGTCCAATTGGTAAAATCCGGCGTGGCCTGCAGGGAATAGGCAAAGCCGGCCATCCCCTGAAAATTGAGCAATACCCCGCGGGACCCCCCGCCGGCCGGGCTTTGGATGCTCAGCCTCGGAGCAATCGCATAGGCAATCTCGCTCGACGGCGCGCTCTGGTCGCCCGCATCGTCATAGGCTACGACGGTGAAGTAATAGGCAGCGTCGGCCGACAGACCACCCACC
>JAPLUA010000286.1 GCA_026397855.1 Verrucomicrobiota bacterium
GAGAGCGTTACGCAGATAAGGGTTGGGTTTGACTGCCGCCGGCCACTTGCGTAGCCAGTTGGCTTGGTTGAATTCAGCGGCGCCGAAACCTTTGGGGCCGCCAGCCGCGATTTCCGCGCATACCTCATGCGGCACCAGCACCTCGTCATACAGGGCCTGGAGCAGTTCCAGGCTGCCACAACCGGCGAGCAGCGCCAGCAAAGGACTGGTATTGGTGACCAGACGGGAGGGGCTAGGCATGTTGCACGTCGGCACGCAGTTCGGCTTCGTCCAGATCAATCATCGGCACTCCGTAGCGGTGGAGGGTCAGAAGGAATTCAACGCGGCTTACCCCCGCCAACCGCGCGGCCAGACCGGAGGAAAGCCGCTGCCGCTCGAATAGCTTCACGGCCATCGCCATGCGTGCCTCGGCCTCGAACTGCGGACGCGTCGTTTGCAGCAGGTCGGGCAGGCTGTCGGGATACTCAATTTGCAACTGCATGCCAACACTATCCTGCGGGCCACCCCGCCCCGCAAGTGGAAAGGCGCGGCGTTTGAGGACCGGCCCCCCCCGCCGCCTTTCTGAAGCCTTCGCACTGGGCGCCTCACTTTATCCTCGTAATTCGGTTTCCACAGCCGTTGGAGGATTCGACTATCTGCAGGGCGTCGCGGACCAGCTTCTCCAACGACGACGCGGCTTTGGCGTCCAGCGAATTCAACTGCGCAACCAATTGCTGGCTGGCTCGTTCATGATCCGCTCAAGAGTTGGCCTGCCATGCCGAAACTGTAAAGAAATTGTAACTGCTCAGGTGTTGCGAAATCGCCGCATAGCAGGAGCGCTGGCATTCTGCCGGCTTAGGGCGTAGGGACTGAACATGGCCGGGCTGCTGGGCGATAGGGCTGGAATGGCGCGGAGTTTCTGGTCGTGTGGTGTAAGCCGGCAGAATGCCGGCGCTCCATCTGAACAGTTACAAGAGATTTAGTCCAGCGCCGCCAACCTCGTGGCCTGTTCTTCCCACTTGGGATTCAGTTCCGCCAACCGATGCTGCACTTCCAGCAGTTCCCGGTTGATGGCCTGGGCGCGACCGGGCTTCTCATAGGTCTCCTGCTGCTCGAGCTCGGCGACGATCTCGGCCTGGCGGGCTTCGAGCGCCTGGATCTCCTTCTCGAGCAGGTGCACGACCTGCTGCTGGGCCTTGCGCTGGCGCGAGCGCGCCTGGCGCTGCTCGGCTTCCTGGCGTTTCTGGTCCTTCCGGGACTCGCCTGAAGCCAGGACCTGGGTGGGCGAGCGTGCTGCCGAGCTGCGGCTGTTTGTGCTCGAGGGGACGCTCGCCCTCCCTGTTGCAGTCAGGGCGGCGCGCTCGGAATGCGCCTTGGTTTTGTCCAGATAGTATTGGTAGCCGCCGGGGTAGTGGGTGAGCTGGCCGGCGTTGACGTGGACCACGTGGTTGGCCAGCGAGCGGATGAAATAGACGTCGTGGCTGATGAAGATGAGCGTGCCTTGAAACTGGTCGAGCGCGTAGGCCAGGGCGTCAATGCTCGACAGGTCGAGGTGCGTAGTGGGCTCGTCCATGAGCAGCAGGTTGGGCGGGTCGAGCAGCAGCTTCACCAGCGCCAGGCGGCTTTTCTCGCCGCCGCTCAGGACATCCACCTTCTTGAACACATCGTCGCCGCAGAAGAGGAAGCAGCCCAGCAGGGTGCGGACGAATTGCTCGGTGAGGCGCTGCGGGGTGTCAAAGGCCTCCTCCAGCACGGTGCGGTCCGGGTTCAGCATGTCCACGCGGTACTGGGAGTAGTAGCCGGCCTTGACGTTGTGGCCAAGGGTGCGCGTCCCGGCCTGGGGGGTCAGCACGTCCGCGAGGATCTTCAGCAGGGTGGACTTGCCCGCGCCGTTGGGCCCGACGAGCACCGTGCGCTGGCCGCGCTCGGCCTGGAAGCCAATGCCGCGATAGACGACGTTCTCGCCGTAGGCATGGTGGATGTCTTCGAGCTTGATGACCTTGATGCCGCTGCGCTGCGGCTGGGGAAAGCTGAAATCGAGCTTGCGGTCGTCCCCCTCGGGCGCTTCCACCTTGTCCATGCGCTCGATCTGCTTGAGCTTGCTCTGGGCCTGGGCGGCCTTGGTGTTCTTGGCGCGGAAGCGGTTGACGAACTCCATCATCCTCCCGATCTCGCGCTGCTGGTTCTTGTAAACGGCCAGGAGCTGCTGCTCGGCCGCCTCGCGCTGGAGGAGATACTCGTCGTAGCCGCCGCGGTAGCGGATCAGCTTGCTCTGGCGGATCTCGACGATGCTGCCGACGAGCTGGTTCAGGAACTCGCGGTCGTGGGAGATGACGAGGATCGCGCCGGGGTAGCCCTTGAGGTAACCCTGGAACCAGATCAACGCCTCCAGGTCGAGGTGGTTCGTGGGCTCGTCGAGCAGCAGCAGGTCGGGCTCCTGCGCAAGCAGGCGGCCCAAGTGCGCGCGCATGACCCAGCCGCCGCTCATCTGGCTGGCCGGCCGGTCGAAATCCTTCTCGCGGAAGCTCAGGCCGGCGAGGATCTGCTTGGCCTTGGCTTCCAGCCGATAGCCTCCCAGCTCGTTGAACCGGTCGTGGACGTCGTCGTGGATGTCCTCGTGGTGGAGGGCCTCGGTGGGATGATCGGCGTCCCAGGCTTTGAGGATGCGGCGCAGCTTCGTGTATTCCGGCGTGATGGCGGTGGCCAGCTCGATGACCGTTTCGTCCCCCACGGGCGCGCTTTCCTGCGGCAGGTAACCGATCGAGACGCCGCGTTCGCAGGTAGTTTCGCCCGTGTCAGCCGACTCCTCGCCCAGGAGAATGGAGAACAGGGTGGTCTTCCCGGCGCCGTTCGGTCCAACCAGCCCGATGCGGTCCCCGCGGTTCACCTGCAGCGTCGCGTCGGCGAACAGGACCCGCTCGCCGTATGCTTTGCTGATGCCGGATAGAGTTAACATGAAACGCCAGTCTAGCGTCAAAAGGCCCAAGTCAAAAGACTAAAACTGCCACGTCCCGCAGCTTGGCTATTCATGTTTGGGGTACGCGTACGAAGACCAGCAGGCTGGGCGGGTCGAAATCGCGAGCAGATCATTTGCATTCGATGTCCATCGGGGTCTGACCTCGGGGCAGCCAGATGAAACCAACCTCGTGGATCTGCCTTGCCTAATGGATTTTGCGCCGTTGCAGAGGAGTGTGGACTCCCCCAGTCTTCAAGCTGGCGGGTCAGTTGCTGCGGGTAAACCGGGGGCAGGACGCCTCTGGAGTGGTCCGCCCATAGACTTGCCCGGCCAGGGCGCGGAAGTTCCAGCGCAGCCGCCAGCTCGCGTGCGCCAGGAAGAAGCCGCACACCAGCAAATGCATCCCGATCAAGGCCGCAAAGCTGTTGCCTTCCGTAAGGCGGACGGGAAAATTCCAGTAGCGCCACGTTGTTTGCAAAACCAGCATAACCGCGGCCCAGGCCAGCCAGGGCAGGAGTGCGGCTTTCCAAATTACCATCAAGGTGGCGCGGACGGAGCTGGCTTCCACCAGCCCCTGGTAAAGGCCAATCCGCGCCAGGCTGTAGGTCTGCACGGGAGAAATCACCAGGACGCACAGGCCAAAGTGGAGCATGGACTGCGACGGCAACCCCCGCCGCGCCGACGTATCGGCTGCGAAGCAGGCCAGGGCAAAGAACACGTCGAGCAGCAGCAGCGCCAGCACGGATCGCCCAAACCAGCGCTGCAAGGTCAACATGCATCCCTGCACAATCCGGGCGGGGGTGACCGGCGTGCAGAGCAGAAGCTCCAGGGTGCCGGATTCCTTGTCGTCCGCCAGCCGGCGGGGCGCCTGGATCGCAATCCACAGGCACAGCATGTAGTGGGTGTAGATGGGCCACAGCACGACCCAGGCAGGGTCGGGCCATTTGTCGGGAGCCAGCAGATGCGTTATGGCCCCCAGGATGGCGGCAATGAGCAGGATTCCCCAGAGCAGGCGCGGCTGCAGCCGGTCACGGCCATCCAGCCAGTTCACGGGGTCGTTATCCAGCAGGGATTTCCGCCAGGCCAGGCGCGAGGCGCCGTCGCCCTTGCGCCAGCGATTGATGCGCTCATGCCAACAGCGGCGCCGGGCCGAGACGGGAAGATTGTGCCAGGAATTCCTGGTGTGCCATGTCGCAATGGCCAGGCATATCCAGCCCAGCGCGTGCGTGCATCCCATGTTGAGCCAGTAATCCCATTCCGGCGCGGAGAAAGATCCCCCGATCCATGACTGCATGGCATAGGCCGGGCACAGCAGGTAGAACCAGGGCGCAGCCGGGCTGTCCATTTGAATCCCCAGCACCACATCCCCCAGGAACATCAGCCCCAGGGTAAGAAGGAGCAGTGTTCCCAGCGTCACCGCCAGGGCGGAGCGGCCGCTGGCGAAAAATGCCGAAGCACAGGCACCCACGGCGAGCGAGAAGAACATGATGTTCACCAGCGTGAGCGGGACGAAGGCGAACTCCGACAGGCTGACCCCGCCCATAAGGATTGGGATCGCGACCACCGGCAGGGTGGCTGTCAGATCGAGCGCGATGTTGAGCGAGGCGGCGACCAGCTTGCCCAGGACCACGTCGTAACTGCGCAGGTCCGTGAGGAACAGCAGGCCCAGGGTTCCCTCCCGGCGCTCGCGGCTTAGGCAGTCGGCAGTGGTTAGCGGGCCGGCCAGCAGGGCGTAAATCGTCCCCACCACGCTCAGGGCGCTGAAGACATCGTGTCCAATGATGCTGAAACTGCACCATTGGCTAATCGCCAGCAGGATGAAACTGAAGAGCGCCAGGGCCACTGCCGTGGTGAGCATGCGCCGCCACCACGTCCGGGGCTGGCGGGCGGCGACTCGCAACTCACGTTCAACGATGGGCAGGAATTGCACGGCTGTCCATTTAACTGCAAAGAGCCCCAAAAGCCCAGACATTGGAAACCGGCAGGTCCCCACGGACAGGCATGATCGCTTACCGTGTTGCTATCGTTCATGGATGCCTTTCTTTCACCGCAGGCGCTTGAGCCGCAAAGGAGCTCTGAGCCATTTCAAAACCTCTATTCGGGCACCCGCGCATGAATACCCGCCTCGGGATTTCCGTCTGCACCCGGATGGATTCGCAGAACATTTCCCGGCGCCGGATGCTCTCTTGCCTCGGCTTGACCGCCGCTTCTGGAACGCTCGCCGGCGCGCTCCCGGCGTCTGCCGCCGAAGCCGAGAAGGGAGGGCCTTCGCCGATGGCTCTCAACGTGCGGGACTTCGGCGCGGTGGGCGACGGCATCAAGGACAACACCGCGGCGTTCGTTGCGGCGATGCGCGCCGCCGCGGACACCGGCAACTATTGCGTCTTCGTTCCACGGGGCCGTTACCTGATCAAAGGCAACCTGGAGGTGCCGGCCAACGTTATGCTTCAAGGGGTGTTCGACGCCCCGTCGGGGCGGAACCCGCATGACGGCAGTGTCTTGCTCGCAGTTGAAGGCGCGGGCGACGCCAAAGGCAAGCCGTTCATCACGCTGCGTCAGAGCTGCACGCTGCGCGGCTTAACCATCTTCTATCCCGAGCAGAAGCTGAAGAACCCACCGGTGGCTTATCCGTGGACGATTCGCGGGCACGGAGACAATATTTCGCTCATCGAAGTCGCGAAGAGCAACACCGGCCCGGTGAAGTTCACCGCCTGTGGCTTCTGGGGCGTTCCCACGACCGACCATCATGCGGTGCTGGAAGGCACCGGCCACACCACCTTCAATGGCTGCCATTTCAATGGCTGGGGACAACGCGACAAATCGGCCCCCGCCATCCTCGCCCGCAGCGGCGGGCTGACCGTGACCGGCTGCGATTTCATGGATTTGGGCAAGGCCCAGATCACGCTGGAACCGGAGGTCGAGGCGGCATTGATCTACGGCAACCGTCTGCGGGAGAAGCAGCTCATCACCAACCGCGCGGGCAGTTGCGCCCAGATCGGGATGAACGTAGTCTCCCGGAAATAGGCACTCCCATGAGAATCCTGTTTATCGGCGGCACGGGCAACATCTCGGCCGAATGCGCGGCGCTACTCCACCAGCGCGGGCACGAAATCCTCATCCTGAGCCGCGGCCGGAGCGCCGTGCCGGACGGCTGCCGCGCCCTGGTGGCGGATCGGAACGATCCGGCGGCGATGCGTTCGGCCCTCACCGGCGTGCAGCCGGAGGCGGTGCTCAATTTCCTGGGGTATGATCTGCCCGAGGTGAAGGCGGATTACGAGCTGTTCCGAGGCGTGGTGCGGCAGTATATCTTCATCAGCTCAACCGTGATTTATGCGAAGCCGCCCCGGCAACTGCCGCTGACCGAGGACGCGCCGACCGGCAATCCGTGGTGGGATTACGCGCAGAAGAAGCTGGCCTGCGAGCAGTGGCTGCAAGAGCGACGCGCGGAGACGGGCTTCCCGGTGACGATCGTGCGTCCCTCTCACACCTACTCGAAGCGCTGGATTCCCAACCCGGTCTCGAGCGGGAGCTATACGTTTGCGGCGCGGCTGGAGCAGGGCAAGCCGGTGTTTGTGCACGACGCCGGCGAAAGTCCGTGGACTCTGACCGCCGCGAGCGATTTCGCCGCGGGGTTGGCAGGACTGGTGGGCAAGCCCGAAGCCGTCGGCGAGGCCTTTCACATCACGAGCGACGAAGTGCTGACCTGGAACCAGATCTACGCGGAGATCGCGGCGGCGCTCGGCGCGCCATCCCCGCAGATCGTGAATGTCCCCACGGACTTCATCTGCCAGGTGGCGCCGCAGTTGACCGGCACGCTTAAGGGCGACAAGGCTCACCCGGGGGTGTTCGACAACTCGAAGATCAAGCGCTTCGTGCCCGGGTTCCAGTGCCGCGTGCCGTTCCGGGTTGGCGTTCGCGAATCGGTGCGCTGGCTGCGGGAGCATCCGGACCAGCAGAACCGGAAGCCGGAGCTTGATGGGCTGATTGAGGGGGTGGTTGGCGCGTGGTTAAAATCCGAAATCCGAAGAGCTGGTGGATAGGGCCCGGGCTTGGGGATTTTGAACCCTCAAATCGTAGCCGCTAACGTCAGTTGGCGCACTATTCCTCCGGGGCACAGATCAGCGCCAACTGACGTTGGCGGCTACGGCCCCGCGGTTTCCTGAACCAACTGTATTTCAACCATCTCGGTTAACCCTTTGACACCCGTGCCTGGTTTGGATTAACTCCCACTTATGAAAATCTATACCGTTGCCGCGGCGCTCGCCCTGGCCTGTGCTGTCACAACTACTGCCCACGCCGTTGACTGGTACCGCTGGCGTGGCCCGGATTTGAACGGCATTTCCAAGGAAACTGGCTGGCAGGCGAGCTGGCCCGAGGCCGAGCCCAGGCAGTTGTGGAAAGCGTCGGTCGGCACCGGCTTCTCCTCCTTCTCCGTCAGCGGCGGGCGGGTCTATACGATGGGCAACACCAACGATACCGACCTGGTCTCCTGCCTTGACGCCCGGAGCGGCGCGTTCATCTGGCAACACGCCTACCCTTGCCCGCTCGACCCGAAGAACTTCGAGGGCGGACCTGGGGCAACGCCGACGGTGGATGGCGACTTCGTTTACACGTTCAGCCGCAAGGGGCATGTTTATTGCCTGAACGCCGCGGACGGCAAGGTCGTCTGGACGAAGAACCTGAACAGGGAGCTTGCCATGGAGATTCCCACCTGGGGATTTGCCGGCTCGGCGCTGGTGGAGGGGAACCTGGTGATCCTGAATGCGGGCAACGCTGGCATTGCCCTGGACAAAAAGAGCGGAAAGGTGGCCTGGGAATCCGGGAAAGGCCCCGGCGGCTATGCGACCGCTGTCCCGCTGGCCGGGACCGATGGGGGCGTAGCCATGTTTTCGCGGCAATCGCTGATCGCCGTGAGGGCTGCCGACGGCCACGAGTTGTGGAGCTACCCCTGGAAGACATCCTATGATGTCAATGCCGCCGACCCGGTCATTGCCGGCGACCGTGTGTTTATGTCGTCAGGCTATAACCACGGTGCGACCGTCATCCGCGTTAAGGGCAGCCAGGCCGAGAAGGTCTGGGAGAACAAGAACATGCGCAACCATTTCAACAGTTGCGTCCTTTGGCAGGAGCACCTCTACGGCGTGGATGAAAGCGAGCTCCGCTGCCTGGCTTTCGACACGGGCGAAGTGAAATGGAAGTATCCCCAGTTCGGCAAAGGGTCGCTGATGCTGGCGGACGGCAAGCTGATCGGGCTGGGCGAAAAGGGCGAGCTCATCATCGCCGAAGCCACGCCCTCGGCCTTCAAGCCGATCGCCCGCGCGCAGGTTCTGACCGGCAAATGCTGGACCATGCCTGTGCTGTCCAACGGCCACATCTACTGCCGCAACGCGCGCGGCGACACGGTCTGCCTTGATGTGGGCGGAAAGTAGTCCGCGCCCCGCAGGGCATCAAAGCAAGCCCGCAGTTTCGGGGAAGCCGCAGAGGATATTCATGCTCTGCACGGCCTGCCCGCCGGCGCCTTTGACAAGGTTGTCCTCGGCGCTCATGACGATCAGCCGGCCCGTTCGCAGGTCGAGCCGCCAGGCGATCTCAATCACATTGGTGCCGACCACGTTCTTGGTATCCGGCAGCGCTTTGCCCTCCAGCAGCCGGACGAAGGGCTCGTTGGAATAGGCCGCCCGGTAGCAGGTGGCGATCTTCTCTCCCAGCCCGTCCGATCCCCCGGCCGGCGTCAGATAGAGGGTTGTCAGGATGCCGCGATTCACCGGGATCAAGTGGGGCGTGAACTGGATCGTGACCTGGAGGTCCGCCGCGAGCGACAGCTCCTGCTCGATTTCCGACAGGTGCCGGTGCTTGGGCAGGCCGTAAGGGCGGACGCTCTCGTTGCACTCGACGAACAGGTAATCGAGCTCGGCCTTGCGGCCGGCGCCGCTGACCCCGCTGAGGGAATCGGCGATGATGCCTTCGGGCTTGATCAGCCCCGCTTTCAGCAGCGGGATCGTCGGCAGCAGGATGCTGGTGGGGTAACAGCCCGGCGAGGCGATGAGCGAGGCGGGCTTGATTTGGGCGCGATAGACCTCCGGCAAGCCATAGACCGCCTGCGCCAGCAGCTCGGGCGCCGGATGGTCATGGGCATAGAAGTCCTTATAGACGGCGGCGCTCCTCACCCGGAAATCGGCGCTTAGATCAATGACCTGGCAGCCCAGTTGGAGCAGGGGAACAGCGAACTCCGCGGCGACGCCATGCGGCAGGGCCAGAAAGACGATCTGGGCCTGCTTGGCCAGCAATTCGGCCCTAGGCTCGCTGAAACACAGGTCTTTGGCCCGCGGATGATGGGCGAATTTCGGGAAGATCTGCGCAAGGCTCTGCCCCGCATATTGGCGGGAGGTAACCGCAGCCAGCTCCGCGTGCGGATGCGATAGAAGCAACCGCACCAGCTCTTCACCGGAATAGCCCGACGCACCTACAATGGCGACTTTCTTCATAGTCAGTAGATTCTAATCAATACGATGCAATAGTCCATGGTTTGCAGTCCACGGTCCACAGTCCACGGTCCGTGGTCCGTGGTCCCCATTCCCTGCTGCCCCATAAAAAAACCCCGCCGGATTGAACCAGCGGGGCGGTGAAATCTCCAGTGCGATTAACGCTTGCTGTACTGGAAGCGTTTCCGGGCGCCGGGCTGGCCGTATTTCTTGCGCTCTTTCATGCGCGAATCGCGCGTGAGAAAGCCTTCGGCCTTCAGGATGGGCCTGAAGTTGGCATCCACGGTGAGCAGCGCGCGGGCCAGACCATGGCGCACCGCGCCAGCCTGACCGTTCGGGCCGCCCCCGGCGACGGTGACCTGGGCGTCGAACTTGTCGGCGGTCGCAGTGATCGTCAAGGGCTGGATCGCCACGACCCGGAGGGCTTCCATCGGGAAGTATTTCTCCAGCGGGCGGCCATTGATCACGATCTTGCCGGTTCCGACCGTGAGACGGATGCGGGCGACGGCGGTCTTGCGACGGCCGGTGCCGAGGTTGTGCTGGGGTTTGTTTTCGGAAAGCTTGATGTCAGACATGCCTGAAAGAGGTTGCTGGTTGATGATTCGAGGTAAAAAGTGCTACTTGGCGGGTGCCAGCGGCTGGGGCTGCTGGGCGGAATGCGGATGCTGGTCGCCTTTGTAGACTTTCAGCTTGGTCATGAGAACCCGGCCAAGGCGGTTCTTGGGAACCATGCCGCGCACGGCGTGCATGATGAGCTTCTCAGGCTGGCTCGCGCGGACCTGGGCGACAGAGCGATACTTCTCGCCGCCTTTCCACCCGGAATAGCTCATGAACTTCTTGTCGGTCTCTTTCTTGCCGGTCACGGCGACCTTCTCGGCATTGATGACCACAACGAAGTCCCCCGCGTCAAGGTGAGCGGTATAGACGGGCTTGTTCTTCCCGCGCAGGACATTGGCAACCTGAGCCGCGAGGCGGCCGAGAACGGCGCCATTGGCGTCAATCACGTGCCACTTGCGCTGTTCCAAATTCACTTTCGGCAAATGCGTTTTCATCTCAAATCTGATCAAAGGAGCGCTCAATCTATCAGACGGCTCGCCCAAGTCAACAGGGTATTTCGTTGGATGGACAAATAACCCCGGTTAGGTCAAAATGGGTTGTCTTTTATGGACCAACGGCTTAAACCAGCTCCCATCGCGAGCACAAGATTATCGAATTGGCAGATGCGGACACCCAGTCGCCGCATCCTGCTGATCGGCTTGCTTGTGGTCGCGCTCGACCAATTGACCAAGCAGCTCGTGCTGCGGTTCCTCGGCTACGCCCAGGAGATGGTGGTCATCCAAGGCTTCTTCAAGTTCGTGCATTGGGGAAACACCGGCGCGGCCTGGAGCCTGTTTCGCGGCAACAACGAACTGCTGGCGGGCGTCGCGCTGGTGGCGCTGCTCATCCTGTTCCTGAGCCGGCATCATTTCGACTCGCGCACCCTGCTCAGCCAGGTCGCGTTTGGCATGATCTGCGGGGGCATCGTGGGCAACCTCATTGACCGGCTTTGGGCCGGGCATGTGATTGATTTCATCTACTTCTACATCGAGCCGCGAGTCGGCACAGAGCTGGGTTTCCCCGCCTTCAACCTGGCCGACAGCGCCATCTGCAGCGGGGTGGCGCTGGTCTTCCTGATTACCTGGCGCAGCGACCACCCGTCCCAGCCGGCGGAGCCGTCGCCATCGAATTGATCCCCGGCGATGTCCTCCGCCCGCACCGAAGTCCTGACCATTGAACACACCCTGCTGGCGGAGCGGTTGGACACTTTCCTGCGCGACCGTTTTCCCGCCGTGTCGCGGGGGGCGATCCAGCGGCTGATTGACGAGGGCCACATCCGGGTCAACGGGCGCACGGTCAAGCCGACCCATTCGCCGCGCGCCGGCGAGCAGGTGGAGGTGCGCTGGCCGGAAGCCGCGCCCGCCAGGGCGCAGCCGGAGGAGATGCCGCTCGAGATCCTGCACGAGGACGACTCCCTGCTGGTGCTGAACAAGCCGCCGGGCCTCGTGGTTCACCCGGCCGCCGGCCACCAGGAGCACACGCTCGTCAACGCGCTGCTGCATCATTGCGCCGGGAAACTGAGCGGCATTGGCGGCGTGGCGCGCCCGGGCATTGTCCACCGCCTCGACAAGGATACCAGCGGCTGCCTGGTCGTGGCCAAGAATGACGAGGCGCACCTGGCGCTCTCCGCCCAGTTCGCGTCGCGGAAGGTGGAGAAGATCTACCGGGCGATCGTGTGCGGCGGGATGCCGCGCGACCAGGGGGAAATCCGCGCGGCCATCGCGCGCCATCCCTCGCACCGGAAGCGCATGGCGGTGAACGATGATACCGGCCGGGAGGCGCGGACGACCTACCGCGTTCTGGAGCGTCTGCGTGAGGCGACGCTGGCCGAGGTGGTGCTCCATACCGGCCGGACGCACCAGATCCGGGTGCATTTCCAGTTCATCGGCTTCCCGATTGTCGGCGATGAGACCTACGGGAACCGGCAGAACCAGCGTTTGACCGAGCTGACGAATTACACGGCACCGCGGCAGATGCTCCATGCCGGCCGGTTATCCTTCACGCATCCGCGCACGGGCAAGCGCATGGCCTTCACCGCGCCGGAGCCGGAGGATTTCCTGGATGCGCTGTCGGCCCTTCGTGAAACCGCCTGATGGCGGCTTATTGTTTCAGGTACTTGACCACGGCCTCGGTGCGGGAGCTGACGTGCAGCTTCCGATAGGTGTTCCGGACGTATTCGCGCACGGTCTCGTTCGCGATGCCCAGCCGGTCGGCGATCTCCTTGTAGCGATAGCCTTCGGCCAGGAGGGCAAGGGTCTCGCGTTCGCGGCGGCTCAGGACCGCCATTTCCGAGGCGGCAGCCTCCTGCTGCTGGAAGTAATGGACCACTTTGCCGGCCATCTGGCGGGTCAGGGGCATTCCCCCCAGCAAAGCCTCGTGGATGGCTTCCACCAGCTTTTCGCCGGTGGTCCGCTTGAGCAGGTAACCACTGGCCCCGGCCTTGAGCGAGTTGAACAGGTATTCACCCTCGTCATAGACCGTGAGCATGACGATCGAGAGCGACGGCACGGCAGCCTTCAGGCTGCGAACGCACTCGATCCCCGACATGCCGGGCAGGCCGATGTCCATCAAGACCACATCGGGCTTCAGCCCGGGTATTTCGGCCAGCGCGGTCTCGCCGTCTGCGTAAGATCCGACCACTTCGAAGCCGCCGGCGCGGCCGAGGAGCTTGCCCAGGCTGTCGGCGACCCGGGCCTGGTCTTCCACGATGGCGATCCGGACAGGCTTGGATGGTGTTCTCATAGAGGTTCAGGATGATCCGGTGACAGGGGTGGGTTTGAGGCGTATGGCCAGCGAAACGCGCGTCCCCTGCCCGGGCCGGCTCTGGAGCTCGAACCGGCCGCCCAGGTCATGGAAACGTTGGCGCAGGTTGCGAAGGCCGTTTCCGGAGGTCCGGCCGGCGGAGGCGTCGAAACCGCAGCCATTGTCCTCAATCCCGACCCGCAGCGTGGAATCCTCGAAGGTCAGACGAACTCGGACCTCGGTGGCCCGGGCGTGTTTGAGAACATTATGAAGGGTCTCCTTGCAGGCCAGGTAGAAGCTGTGCCGCACCTCAGCGGCAACCACCACATCGGGCAGGTCGCGCGGGGCGGAAAACCAGCAGCGCGTCGGGCTGCCATCAAACATGTCATCCACGCGCCGCCCGAGGTATTCGATCAGGCTGTTCAGGCTGTCATTGCGGGGCAGCACAGCCCAGACAATCTCGTCGAAGGATTCGACCGTCTCGCGGGCCGTGCTGGAGATTCTCCGGGCCTGGGCGCGGACCTCCCCCGGATCGGCGGCATCCTTCTCGGCCAGCTCGGCCAGCCAGGCGATCTCCGTCAGGTTGGCCCCGACGCCGTCGTGGATATCCCGGGCGATGCGGGTGCGCTCGCGTTCGACGGAGAGCTGTGTTTCAAGGATTTGCAGCCGGCGCTTATACCGGCGCCGGGCCGCGTAGAAGGCCAGGCCGGCCAGGCCGGCTGCGGCCAGGGTTGTGACGCCGGCGACGCACCACCAGGTCTGCCAGAAGTGCGGCAGCACCCGGAACGCCAGGGTCGACCCGGGCTCGTTCCAAACCCCCGCCTGGTTGCAGGCGGCCACCCGGAATTGATAGTCGCCCGGCGGCAGGTGGCTGTACCAGGCGCTGCGTTGCCCGCCGGCCTCGACCCATTCCTTTTCCATGCCTTCGAGCTTGCGCCGGAAGCGAACGCACTCCGGCGCGCTGAAGTTCAGGCCGGTATAGCGGAACTCAAACTGATGCGGGCCGGGCGGAACGGCAAGCGGCGTGGTGCGGGCGTTCCCGGGACCCTGCTGAGGCTGAAGAACTCCATCAACAGACATCTCCTCGATGACCACCCGCGGCGCGGCGGAGGGAGCGGTGACCTGGGCGGGATCAACCCCTGCCAGGCCCTTGATGGTCGGGAACCACAGACGGCCATCGTGCGTGCGGCATCCGGCCGGCTGAAAACCGCCCGGACAATCGAGGGCCGGTAGGCCGTCGGAAAGGCCGTAAGTGATGCATGCGAGGCGCTCCACCGCGCCATCGGCGAAAAGGTTCAACTGCTGCTTGCTGACGCGGAAGATTCCCTGGAATGAGCTGAACCACAGGAAGCCGAGTCCATCATCGAGGATGCAGTTAATCACGCTGTCCACCAACCCGTTCCGGGTGTTGACGGTAACGAACCGTCCATTCTTGAGCCGGCACAGGCCGCCGTCCAGGGTGCCGATCCAAAGCGCGCCGTCGGGGTCGGCGCAGAGGGC
>JAPLUA010000159.1 GCA_026397855.1 Verrucomicrobiota bacterium
CATGTGATCTTCGCCTACGACCTGCGGAACGAGCCCCTGGTGGAATGGGATGGCAAGTTCATGCCGCCGCAGTGGAATGCCTGGCTGGAGAAGAAATACGGGTCCAACGAAAAGCTCATCGCCGCCTGGGGCTCCACCAACCAGCTCGAGCTGGGCAAGATCTCGATCCCAACGCACCGGAATGCGCCGCACAATCGGGAACTGCTCGACTTCCATGCCTTCCGCGAAGACCTCGCCGACGAATGGACGCGCCGGCAGGTGGCGGCGATCAAGTCGGCCGATCCGGATGCGCTCACCACCGTCGGCTTCCTGCAGTATTCTGTGCCGGCCCTCTTCTGGGGCGGCATGGGAGACACGGGCTTCCGTCCCGAGCGACAGGCGAAGCTCCTGGATTTCCTGGAGATCCATTTCTACCCGTTGGCACGCGGCGTGTATGAGTACAAGAGCGAGGAGGACGAACTGGCCAACCTGGCCTACCTGGAAGGGATTCTGCGGGAAGTCGCGCGGCCCGGGAAGCCCGTGGTGCTGGCCGAATTCGGCTGGTATGGCGGCACGGAGAAGCCGAAGTTCGACCGCGGTGCCCACGCGCTCGGCACCGAGGAGCAGCAGGCCAAATACCTGCGGCGCGTGGTGGAAAGCTCAGCGGGCCTTGTGACGGGCTGGCTGAACTGGGGCTTATACGACTCCCCGGGCGCGGGGGATTGCAGCGAGTTGACCGGGCTGCTGCATGTGGACGGCACCGCCAAGGCCTGGGGGAGCGCCTTCCAGCAGCTTGCCGCGCGTTACGCCGGCACCCGCATCGCCCCCGCGCGGATCGGCCCGCGGCCGACACTGGACTGGGATGCGTCCGTCACCGACGCCGCGGCCGCCAACCAGTTCCGCGACCAATACCTCAAGGCTTTCCTGGCCGACCCGCCCCGCTGGAAGTAACCCTCCTATGAAACAACCCAAACTGTTCCGCCACATCAACGCCTTGGCCGCCCTGGCGCTCTGCACCGCCGGCATCTCAGCCTCCCAGGCTGCCGCACCGCGACCCAACACCGTCTTCATCCTCGCCGACGATCTCGGCTACACCGACGTCGCCTGCTACGGCAGCGAGTATTACGAGACGCCCAACATTGACCGGATGGCTGCGAACGGCATCCGCTTCACGAGCGGCTACACCTGCGGCCCCAACTGCGCCCCCACCCGCGCCGCGCTCATGAGCGGCCAATACGGCCCGCGCACCGGCGTCTATACCGTCGGCAGCGTCGAGCGCTTCAACTGGCGCGCCCGCCCGCTCCGCCCCGTGGAGAACGTCACCCAGCTCCCGCTGGACAAAATCACCCTCGCGCAGTCCTTGAAGAAGGCGGGCTATGCCACCGCCATGTTCGGCAAGTGGCACCTCGGCGAAAGCGGCCCATACCATCCCGGCCAGCGCGGATTTGACGAAGCCATCGTCAGCATGGGCGTCCACTTTGATTTCGTCACGCACCCTCCCGTCGAGTATCCCAAGGGCACCTACCTGGCCGATTTCCTGACCGACAAGGCGGTGGACTTCATCCGCCGGCACAAGGAAGGGCCGTTCTTCCTCTACCTGCCGCACTTCGCCGTCCACGCGCCGCATGAAGCCAAGACCAACCTGATCGCCCGGTTCAAGCCCAAACCGCCCGCCGGCGGCCACAACAGCCCGAACTACGCCGCCATGATCGCCAGCGTGGACGAAAGTGTCGGCCGCGTCCTCGCTCTCCTGGACGAACTCAAGCTGGCCGGGAACACGCTCGTCATCTTCTCCAGCGACAACGGCGGCGTCGGCGGCTACGTCCGGGAAGGCCTCAAGACGGCCGGCGACATCACCGACAACACGCCGCTGCGCGGGGGCAAAGGCATGCTCTACGAAGGCGGCATCCGGGTGCCCTACATCTTCCGCTGGCCGGGCAGGATTCCCGCCGGCACCGTCTGTGACGAACCGATCAACACGGTGGACCTGTATCCCACGCTGCTCGAAGTCGCCGGCGCCGCCCCTCCTCCCGGCTACCCGCTGGATGGCGTCAGCTACCTGAAACTGCTGACCAGCGGCGGCAAGGAGTCGCTCGGCCGTGACGCCATCTTCTGGCACTTCCCGGGCTACCTCGGCGCGGGGGCGGGATCCTGGCGCACCACCCCGGCCGGCGCCATCCGCTCCGGGGACTGGAAGCTGCAGGAGTTCTTCGAGGACGGACGGCTGGAACTGTATAACCTGCGGGAGGACTTGGGACAGAAGAACAACCTGGCAGCGGCCCAGCCGGACAAGGTCAAACAACTGCACGACCGCCTCGCCGCCTGGCGCCAGTCCGTAAACGCCCCGATGCCGGCCAGGAACACCGGGCAGGATCAAACCGCCCCGCCCCGGAAAGGCAAAAAGAAACAGCAGAAGAAGAACGCTGGCGCGGATGAGTGACTTGATCGCGTTAACTGCCGTTGCCTGGGATTAAGCCTGCACCTGTCTTACTGCTGTCTTACTGCTGTCTTACCACTACCGGGCCAATCCGTGTCAAACTTTTCCGCGCCTACTTCGGCTCCACAGGCTGGAACGGGATGGGTTCTCCCCATCCGGACTGCTTGAGGCGCTGAACCTCTTCGCCTCGCAGCTCCTTCTCGGTGGCCCTGATCCCGGGCATTTTATTCTTCTCCGCCGTTGCGGTCAGGGCGGCAATCTCGGGCGTCGGCAACACCGTCGGCCGGATGAACACAATGAACTCCTTGCGCATCTCGGTCGAAGCCGTGCTGCGGAACAGGTAGCCCAGCATCGGGATATCCATCAGGAAAGGCACGCCAGACTTGGTGTTGGACTTGTCCGTCTCAATCAAGCCGCCGAGGATGACGGTGTCGTGATCCCGCACAGCCACCTTCGCCTGCGCCTCCTTGGAGCTGGTCTTGGGCACCTCGCCCACGTTCTGGATGGTCACATTGCCGGCGAAGGCGTCAATCTTCTGGTGGATGTCCAGCACCACCAGGCCATCGGGGTTGATCAAGGGGGTAATGTCGAGGCTCACACCGATCTGGAGCTGCTGGATGGAGGAGTAGCCGCCATAGCCGCCACCGCCATAGTAGCTGGAGGTCGGGTAAGGCCGGGTCTCGCCCACGAACAGGCTGGCCGGCTCATTGTGGGAGGTCTGGATGCGCGGGCGTTGGAGAATCTTGGCGCGGCTATCCCCCGCCGCCGCCGCCACGGCCACGTCCAGGTCCTGGCCAAAGGACATCAGGTAGGTGAAGCCGCCCGGGATGGAGCCGCTCGCGTTGGTGGTGCCCGATATGTAGTCGGTCGCCTGGCGGAAAGTCTTGTTGTTGAGGGCACCCACACCGCTCCAATTGCCGATGTTCTGCGGCCGCTGCAAGTAGCTCACGCCCAGGTCCAGGCTGTTGTCCAGGGTCACCTCGATGATCACCGATTCAATCAGGACCTGCGCCAGAACGACATCCAGCTTGGAAACGATCTCCTTGATCACCTTCATGTCATCGCGCGAGGCGAAGATGAGGAGCGAATTGGTGCGCTCGTCGGCGATGATCTTGGTCTGGCCGATCACCTGGATGTCGCCGGTGACGTTGGATGCCTTGTTGATAATATTTTGCAGGCGCTGGGTGAAGGAGCTGCCCCCGCCCTGCTGTCCCCCCCCGAACGAAGACCCGCTATTCATCCCCTGCTGACCAAAGGAGCCGCCACCCATCCCGCCCATCCCGCCGTAGCCCCCCATGCCACCCATCCCGCCCATACTACCACCCATCCCGCCCATGCCTCCACTCGACCGCCCCATTCCGCTGGACCGGCTGCCCGTGCTCCGGCTACCGGTTGTGCCGCCCCCGGAACCGCCGCCCCCGCCGCCGACGGTCGCGCCACCCCCGCCGCTGCCCAGGCTGTTGAGCGCGCCCGCGATCTCAGAGGCCTTCGCATATTTGATCGGGATCACCTCTTCCACGAACTCGGACGGCACCGCCACGTCGAGCTTGTTCACCATCTCGAGCATGCGCTTCACGTTTTCCGCGTAATCCCGCAGAATGATGATCTGGTTCACGTCCAGGGGCAGGATCGCGTTGGGAATCTTCATGAAGGGGGTCAGCACGGGCACCAACTCGCTGGGCTTGGCATACTTCAACTGCACGACGTGCGTCACATACTGCCCCAGATCCGGCAGTTGCCCCGCGCTGTTGGTGTTGAAGGCCGCGGCCGCCGAGCCGCTCTGGCCCTCGCCCACCACTTTCACAAACTTCTCCCCCACGTTCACCATGGTGACTCCATTGAGCGCCAGCACCGCCTCCAGCGCCTGGATGCCCTCGCGAACCGTCAACTGTCCCTGCGTCTTGAGTATGATCGTAATCATGTTCGCTACCGTAGGTGCCCGCAAGAGGGTACGGTTCACCAACATGCTGTAGATTTCCAGGACTTGGGTCAGGTCGGCTCCGCGGAAATCAATCATGCCCTCAGGCAGCGGCTGGTCGCCCGGGGCATTGGTGGCTCCCGCCTGCGCCGAAGCCGTGGAAGAGCTGGTCTCCATCCTTGAAGAGGAAGAG
>JAPLUA010000354.1 GCA_026397855.1 Verrucomicrobiota bacterium
TCCAGGGGCGCCTCGGCATCACTAACGCCTCCAGCGCTGTTCGCAAGGTTTTGGAACTGGCCGGGCTCAATGTGCTCCTGGTAGCCCAGGCCGGCCCGGCGTCCCCAGTGGGCCCGTCCGCTGAAGCTTCCGCGGCCCCGCTGGCGCTGTCGGAAGCCGGGGCCACGGCAGAGGTGTTCGAGCTGGATCCCAAGGCCAGGCTGCGCGTGCATTGGCCCGGGGATTCCGCCGCATGGTTCGAGGGCCGCGCGCGGCCCGAGGCCTGCGTCTCGGTCGAGTTTCCCGCGCACGTCATGGGCATCGGCCTGGGGGCTCTGGGCGGCGGCGGAGTCCCCGACGACCTGCTTTTCGGCGAGTTCCTCGCTGCCGGCGGCGCCGCCGTCTGCCAGCCGGCGAACGGCTCGAACCGGCCGGACTATGTGTTGGAGCAGGGGGCCCTGACCCCCTCGATGAGCATCGGGTATGGCATGCTCGGCCACGGCGGCTTTCGTCGCCTGGTGCGCTTCGACAAAGGCCCGCAGCAGCCCAGCCTCCCGCTCAGCACGGTGGTGAAAGCGTGCCTCGACGCCAGCGGCAGCGACGCTGCCGGGATGGTCCTGGTGGCGGAGACGGCCGCAATCATCGGTGCCTCGCTGCAAAAGGCGCCCGGCGTCCGCACCGGCGAAAACGGGGCACACGATATCTTTGCCTTCCCGGGAATCCGGGACTGGCTGAGCTTCACCGCCGAACCCGCCTTCACGCGCTCCACCTGCCTCATCGCCGGCTTTGCCGCCACCGAAGCCCGCGCGGCCAGTCTCCGCCTGCTCAAACCCCTGGTCCGGTCGGGCGAGTTGCACGGCCATTTCCACGCTGCGGCGTTTCCTTACCGCCCGCTCCGCAAGGGAAAGGTGGATTTGGCGGAAACCATCCGGCCCCTGTTTGAGAGCGAGCAGATCCTCGGCCTGCTCCACCTGCTCAACGACTGGCGCGAACTCACGGGCGCAGGCGAAAGCCGCTTCCTGCGCGGCGCCTGCTGGTGCGCACCTCTGGCATCTTAGAACCCGGCTATGACACTCTTGCTCGGAGCACTCACCATCGGGCTGATCCTGTCCCTGCTCGCGCTGGGGGTCTATATCAGCTACCGCGTCTTCGACATCGCCGATATCACGGTGGACGGCTCCATCACCCTGGGCGGGGCAATCTGCGCCGTGCTGATCGTGAAAGGAACCCATCCGCTTCTGGCGACGCTCGCCGGTTTTGCCGGGGGACTTGCGGCGGGCACCGTGACCGGCATCCTGCAAGCGAAGTTCAAGATCAATGCGCTCCTATCCGGCATCCTTGTCATGACCGGCCTCTACTCCGTGAACCTGCACGTGATGGGCAAGAGCAACGTGCCCCTGCTATCCGGCGAAACCTTCACGACCCGGGCCGAGCGGATGGGCCAGGCCTGGTTCGGCCAGCCCGAGGTCAACCTGCTGGGCTGGCTCGTCGGCGTCCGTGACCTGCTCTCGCTTCTGTCGGCGCTCGGCCTGATCGTCATTGCCTGCCTGGCCCTCTACTGGTTCTTCCGCACCGAGCTGGGCACAGCAATGCGCGCCTCCGGCGACAACCCGCAGATGATCCGCGCGCTGGGGGTGAATGTTGAGCGCTACCGCATCATGGGGCTGGCGCTCTCCAACGGCCTGGTGGCCACGTCCGGCGCGTTGCTGGCCCAGTACCAGGGCTTTGCCGACGCCCAGATGGGCATCGGCATGGTCGTCTGGGGACTGGCCAGCGTCATCATCGGCGAGTCATTGGTCGGCTCGCGCAGCCTGGGCCTGGCGATCTATGGCGCCGTTGCTGGCTCGGTGATCTTCCGCATCCTGGTCGCCATCGCCCTGCGCTGGGGCCTCAACCCGAACGACCTCAAGCTGGTTACCGCCCTGTTCGTGTTCGCCGCCCTGGTGCTCCCGCAATTCCTCCAGCGAAAGCCAAAGCCCGCCCCCGCGGCGTTAGCCTCCAAGGAACCCCATGCTCGCCGTTAGCAACCTCCACAAGACCTTCAACGCCGGCACCGTCAACGAGGTCCACGCCCTGCGCGGCGTCAGCCTCGACCTTCCCGAAGGCGCCTTCCTGGTCATCCTGGGCGGCAACGGCTCCGGCAAATCCACCCTGCTCAACGCCGTCGCCGGCACTTTCAGGCTCGACCAGGGCGCAATCCACCTTGACGGACAGGACATTACCCGCTGGCAGGAGCACCAGCGCGCCCGCCTGATCGGACGCGTGTTTCAGAATCCCTTCACCGGCACCGCGCCCGGCATGTCTATCGCCGAAAACCTCGCGCTCGCCGTCCGGCGCGGCCAAAGGCGACAACTGGGCTGGGCGCTCCCCAGGAAGTTGCTGCACGAGCTGCGCGACCGCGTCAGCCAGCTCAAAATGGGGCTGGAGGATCGTCTCGGCAACGCCATCGGCAGCCTCTCGGGAGGACAACGCCAGGCCCTGACGCTCCTGATGGCCACTTGGGTCAAACCCGCCA
>JAPLUA010000474.1 GCA_026397855.1 Verrucomicrobiota bacterium
AGCGCGAGAGGAAAAAACTCCTGCCCAACCGACTGGATTTTAGCATCTGGCCAATGAGTAAATGATAACCACAAGCCCCCGCTTTTGTCGAGTCTTTGTTGGATCCGACCCGGAGCGCGGCCAAGACAGAATTCTTCAGGTCAGAATGAACCAGTCGTGTGGGCACATTAGATAAACCAAAGGCGTCGTGCATACCAGCCCAACCGACTGACGACCCACCATGGCGTCCACCATCTGCATCCAGAGCGCCAAAGGCGCGGCCCATACCAGCCCAGGGCAACGCCCTGGGTTCAAGCCCCCCCAAAATCCATCCAGAGCGCTGAAGGCGCGACTCATCCTCACCTGGCATGAGGCAGGCCGTTGGCCTGAAAGAGTCCAATTCTTCCGGGGGCTGCGGCTTCTTCTCGGCGTTTCTCTTTGCACTGCTATGCGCCGGTTTGATCGCAGGCTGCGAAGCAGAGGTTCGCAGAGGGTTCATCCTAAAAGCAGCAAAAGAACGCAAAATCCACGGGTTGTGCCATGTGAGACCGCATTTTTCAATTCACCTGCCGGGTGATAACACAATCCGTCACAACTCCTTTTCTTTGTGATCCTTGTGATCTTTCGCGGCTATTAACTGTCGTTTTTAGCGGATTTGGGGGCCCGAATTTGGGACCCGAAGTCTTACGCCCCCGGAGCTTAACTCGCCTCCGGGAGAAAATCCTGGTGGCATTGGACTGCAAGTCCGCGTTACGTCACGGCATTTGCCGCTGTGGGCGCTAAGCCAGGGACCTGTTCCCTCACCGCTTCGGCAGGCGTGATCTCGTGCAGGTCCTTGACTGCTCGATCCGGTCGATGCAGTTCCAGCTCCGCCAGCGGGTGGCCTCCCGTTGCCACGGCCAGGCATCTTGCGCCGATGGCCCGGGCGCACCGGATGTCCAGGGGGGTGTCGCCGATCACCAGGACCTCGTTTCCGGTCAGGTCGGTCCCGAGGATGCGGCTGCCGCGCTGCTGCGCCATGGCGGCAATCCGGTCCCGGTCTTCGTGGTCGTCGCCAAAGGCGCCGATTTCAAACACGTCCCAGAGGTCAAAATGGCGGAGCTTGATTTCCGCTCCCAGGCGGATGTTGCCTGTCAGCAGCCCGAGCAGCGGCGGCTGCGGAAGCGCCTGCAAACCCTCAATGAGCTCCCATACGCCCGGACAGAGCCGGGTCCGGCTCTCCTGTAAAAGGTGGTCGAGCCAGAATACGTAGCGGTCGAAGAACCGTCGGAAGTTTTCCGGCGTCGGGGGAATGCCGTGGAACCCGAAGAACTCGCGGACGAGCCCCAGGTCGGTGCGCCCGGCGAATTTCAAGCGCTCAAACCCGTCCGCCGCCCCGAACTCGGAGGTGAACACCTTCGCAAAAGCCCCCACCCCCGCGCCGCCCGTGTGGACCAGCGTGCCGTCAATGTCGAACAGTACCAGGCGAACCATGTCCCGCAAGCATAGTGGCAAAGTCCGCTTCCTGCAATTCCTCCCGCCAGGCAAGAACAGGATCAATCCTTGACGATTCAACCTGACCGGTGGCAGGATTTGGAATGATGGTGAGATCATTGTCTCAGCGCGCATGTGCCCCATGCGCCACCAATGCGTGATTGTCCGAATACCCCCCCCCACAACCCTATGAACCTGTTCACCGGAATTAAGCGAAACAAAGTGGCGGCCTGGATGGCAGTTGGCTGCCTGGCTCTTTCCATGCCGGCGGCGAAAGCCGGCCTTCTGCTACACTACACCTTTGACGAAGCGACGGGGCCGGTGCTGGACCAGGTATCGCCGCCGGCGAACGGAACGCTGATGGGAACGGCCGCGCGATCGGCGAGTTTTCTGCCCGCCAGCGGCTCCGCGCTGGATGTCAGCACCGCAACGGGTGCGGGGAATTATGTGAGCTGCGGCAACCCGGCCAAGCTGAACAGCAGCGCCAGCCTGAGCAATGCCCTGACCATCACCTGCTGGGTCAACCTGGCAGGCACGCCGGGCAGCGCCGACCGGCTGGTGGAGAAATGCTCATCCAGCGCCGGCTTCGACTTCTTCCTCTCGGCCAGCACGACGCCGACGGTGCAGATGGGGCTGTTCATCAACAGCACAACCGTCAACGTGGGGAAATCAACCGCCATCACCAACCTGAACCAGCAATGGGCGTTTTGCGCGGTGACCTA
>JAPLUA010000566.1 GCA_026397855.1 Verrucomicrobiota bacterium
CTTCTTGTCATTCTGCAGATTGCAGCCGGTAATCCTGCCATCGAGCCCGGATGAGTTCATGGCGGAGGCGATGGGGTTTAACCTGGGCGCCGTTCACTGCTATGCCCCAATTTGATCGCAGGCTGCGAAGATTTAACGCAGAGGGCGCAGAGGTTCGCAGAGGGTTGTTCTTCTCGGCGTTTCTCTGCGTTCTTCGCGTCTCTGCGTTAAAATTAGGTGTCGCTTTGGTTGCGGCTCTGCCGCGCTGTGTCGCGGCGATTCCTTCGCATCCGCCACCTGGGAATAGCGCTGACACCCAGCTCCGTTAGGAGCGACATTTTCGCTATCCCGTGCCGCCATGCCCGCCGATGGGGCATGCGATGGTCTTGTCGGGGATCGCGGGCTATTAACAGGTCGCCTCTCCGGAGCTGGCGGGCTGGGTCGGCACTGCGGGACAAGGGGCCACCGCACTTTGCGCAATGCTTCTACTCCCTCGAAATCCTCGCGGCATTGGACAAGAGAATGTCCGCGCTCCAAAAATCGAAGATGCCCACGTTTCCCCTGCAAGGAACGATTCAATCTTGTAACTCTGCCCCGGTGGTGCATTATCTCGCCCGGCAGACGGGCAGTCGCGGCATTGCGAATGCCGGGCCTGAATTGCCTGTCCCCCGGGCAGAGGGACGGATCGAGATCAACTGTTCCCGATCCGCGCTCCTGGTGCCCGGGTTGAAGATGGTCCGTAAACAACAGTCCTGATTCAGAAAGATATGACAATGAAGTATGGTTTGAATATTCGTCCGAACGGCGCGCTGGATTTTCTGTCCCTCGGCGCCCTGGTCCACCGCCTCGATCCGGGCATCATCCCGTTCCGCAAGGCGACTCAGTGCCAGATCCACGTCAGTGGCGGGGAGTTTAACTGCTCCGCCAACCTTGCCGACTGCTTCCGCATGCAAACGGGCATCGCCTCCGCGATGGTGGATTACCCCATCGGCGACCTCATTGCCGAACGTGTGCGGGCGATGGGCGTCAAGGCCTTCTACAAGCACTTCAAGCACGACGGCGTGCATGGCCCCAACATGGCGACCGTCTATAGCGACCGCGGGCAGGGCGTCCGCGCCCCCGTCGTGTTCTACAACCGCTGCAACGAAGCCGGCGCCCAGCTCAAGCCGGGCGACTTCGACTGGAAGAGCATCTTCGCGAGCGGCGTGCGCTGGTTCCACAGCGGCGGCATCTTCGCCGCCCTCTCGCCGACCACCGCCGAGGTCATCATCGAAGCCATGCAGGCCGCCAAGGCCGCCGGCGCCGTAACCTCCTTCGACCTCAACTATCGCGCCAAGCTCTGGAACATCTCCGGCGGCCACGAGCGCGCTGTCGCCGTCCTGGACCGCATTGTGAAGAATGTGGACGTGCTCGTGGGCAACGAAGAGGACTTGCAGATGGGCCTGGGCATCCCCGGACCTGAAGTCGCCGCCAAGTCCAAGCTCGATCCGAGCGCCTTCATCGGCATGATTGACAAGGTCGTCAAGAAGCATCCCCAGATCAAGATTGTGGCCACCACCCTGCGGGAGGTCCACTCGACCAACCGGCATAGCTGGGGCGCGGTGGCGTGGATTGACGGCAAGACCTACATGGCGCCGACCTGCGAATTGGACGTGCTCGACCGCGTGGGCGGTGGCGACGGCTACGCGGCGGGCTTCTTCTACGGCCTGCTGACCGGCGTCGAACCCGAGGAAGCCGTGAAGCTCGGCTGGGCCCATGGCGCGCTGCTGACCACGTTCCCGGGCGACACCACCATGGCGACGCTCGAACAGGTTCGAGCCCTCGCCAAGGGCGGCTCCGCACGCATCCAACGCTGAGCAAGCGCCGGCATGTTTGGTTTCGAGCGCTGGACTGAAGTGACCCCCCGGACGCGGGGGAAATCCGAAGTCCCTAAGGCCGAAATCCGAAAGAAATCCGAAGCCCGAAATCCGAATCGGCTGCAGCGCCTGCTATCCAGGGCTCGCAGCCGATTCCTATTCGGCGCACCTTCGGATTTCGGATTTCGGACTTCCTTCGGCCTTCGGATTTCGGGTTTCGGATTTCAGCCCGGACTGCTGGCTTTCGCGATGTTGCTCGCCGGCTGCCCGCTCCGCGCAGCCTCCGGCCCCCCTTCTCCTCCCAAGGCTGCCGTCTTTTACGACAGCCTGCCCGGTTCTGACCAGGCGCTGGCGCGCGACATCGCCGCGCAAGTGCGCGCGGCCGGTTATGCGACGGAGCTGATCTTCACGCCCGTCCTGACGAACCAGGCGCTCCTGACGCCGAAGCGCTTCGATCTCCTGGTGCTGCCCAGCGCCCGCGCGCTGCCGCTCGTGGCGGCCCCCGCCATTGTGACCTACCTGCGGGGCGGCGGCGACCTGCTGGCCTTGGGGCTGCCGGCCTGGCAATCACCGGTCTTCCAGATCAATGGCAAGTGGCTGACGCGAAAGGGCTACGAGGAAGCCGTCGCGGCGCAGCGGCCCCAACACCTGGTGGAGGATTTCGATAGCACCGACTTGACGCGCTGGACACGGCACACGGGCGAGGCGGGCGTGCTGGCGCAATACGAACTGACCGGGCAAGCCAACCCCGGCCACGGCAAGGCGCTGCATGTGAAGCTGGATCGCCTGGGCGGCTGGCAGACGCTGCAGTCCCCTGCCCTTGCGCAAGTGTTCCCGACGAATCACACCCTGACCTGTTTCCGCGCCAAGGGGGGCCCACGCACGCGGCAGCTCAGCCTGGAATGGAAGGAGCAGGATGGCTCGCGCTGGATCGCCACCGTGGACCTCTCGCCGGAATGGAAAGACTACACGCTCCTGCCGGACCGGTTCAAGGCGTGGCCGCCGGAGTCGGTGAGCGAGGACCGTATCTTCAACCCGGCCAGGGCCGCCAGTTGCTGTGTGGGACTCTCGATGTCGCACACAGCCCTCGAAGGCGAGCAACACGAATACGGGTTCGACGACCTGGGCACCGCGCCGAACCCGCTCGGGGAAGACACCCCGCCGTCCGAATCCAGCGTGCCTCAACTGGAATCGGTCTCGCCCGGCTACCAATGCTACCCTATCACGACGCCGGTGGTGATAAAGCCGGACCTCTTGAAGGCGCCGTTGGAGGAGTGGGAGAAAAACTCCAATGACCTCGCGGTAGGGCGAGCGTCCTCCCAAGGAGGCGGTTCCGGGACGAACTTTGGCGAGCCAGCTTACTATGGCTTGCAACCGCGCGCGCGGGGCGTGGGGTTCGAGCAGGGGCGCCCTTATCGCTGGGAGCCGCTGCTGGGGGCGTATGACGCGGCCACGCAGGATTATCGCGGGGCGCTGGGGGCCCTGCTGGTGAATGTTGCGTCGCCATTCCGCGGCAGCGTGTGGGCTGTGTTCACGCCGGCGGACGCCGCCTTCTACCGTCAACCGGCCGTCACCAACTGCCTGCGACAGGTTCTCTCTCGCATGAAACGCGGCGTTTTCCTCAGCGAAGGCGGCAGCGAGTTCTTCACCCTCTTTGCGGACCAGGAATTCCAGGCCGGCGCGCGCGTCGTCAATTTCGGCAGCGAAACCGTCAGCAACCTTTCGCTCACCGTATCCCTTCTGGGCGCCAAAGGCCGCGCCTCCCGAGCGGTGCTCGAAACCAACTTCACCCTCGCCCCCGGCGAAACCGTCACCCTCGCCAGGAACGGCCTTTCCAAACAGCCCAGCGAGGGCAGCGTCTCCGTGGCCCTGAACTGCACCGGCGCGCCCGTTGATGCGCTCCGACACGAGCTGGGCGTCTGGCAACCCCGGGCCAGGCCCAGGTTCATCGAGGCCCGCGACGGCGGGTTCTGGCTGGACGGCAAGCCCTGGAAAGCTCACGGCATCAACTACATGCCCTCCAGCGGCATCGGGCTGGCAAACGGCCGCTACTTCGAATACTGGCTGGGCCGCGGCGCCTACGACCCCGAAGTCGTCGAGCGCGACCTGCGCCGCGTCAAGGCCATGAACCTCAACGCCGTCAGCGTGTTCGTTCATCACGAATCGCTTCACTCCGGGCATCTCCTCGACCTCCTCCGCCGCTGCGACGCCCTCGGCCTGCACGTCAACCAATCCCTCCGGCCGGGCACGCCGATGGCTTTTGAGTGGGACAAGATGAAGGATCTCATCGAGTTCTACCAGCTTGCCGCCAACGACACCGTCTTCGCCTACGACCTCGCGTGGGAGCCCAGCCACGGCGGCTACTCCGAACAGCAGCGCAACTACGCCGCCCTCTGGCAAGAATGGGTTCTCAAGAAATACGGCAGCCTCTCCACCGCCACCAACGCCTGGGGCGTCCCCTCCCCGCCGATGATCGTCACGCCGAAAAGCGCCCTCACGCCGCCCCCCGCCCGTGTCAGCAGGCTCTCGATTGACGTGCCCCCCATGTCCCAGCTCACCGCGGACGGCCCCTGGCGCAAGCTCGTCGCCGACTACCGTTTCTTCCTCGACACGCTCCTCCACGAGAAGTATTCCGCCGCGCGCCAGCTCGTCCGGTCCATTGACCCCAACCACGCCGTCAGCTTCCGCATGTCCAATACCGGCGACCCCCTCTACAACTGGGACGCCGCCCTGCCCTACGACTTTTACGGCCTGGCCGACGCCGTGGACATCTGGGAGCCCGAAGCCTACGGCCGCATCGGCGAGTGGGACCGGGTCCGACCCGGCACGTTCACCGCCGCCTACGCCCGGCTCTGCGACCCCGCCAAACCGTTTGTGTGGGCCGAGATGGGCCACACGACGTGGGACATGAACCTCATGGCCCCCGCGCCCGAGAAGCTCGCCTTCGCGGCCCGTTACTACTCGGACTTCTATCGCATGATGATCGAGTGCGGCGCCGACGGCGTCTTCTTCTGGTGGTATCCGGGCGGCTTTCGGCTGGGGGAGAACAGCGACTTCGGGGTCATCAATCCCGACGGCACCGACCGCCCTGTCACGAAAATCATCCGGGCTGAAGGCCCCCGCTTCCTCAAGGCCCCCAAGCCAGGCCCGACCGACGAATGGATCAGCGTCAACCGCGACCACGATGCCCGCGGCCTCCACGGCATCTACCAGGCCGTCCAGGAACGCTTCTGGAAAGCCCAGGACCTCCAGCGCCGCCCCGGGCTGAGCTACGAGCGCCAGACGGACACCAAGAAGCAGAATTGAACCCCCAACATCGTAGCCGCCAACGTCAGTTGGCGCACTCTTCTTCAGAGGATAGATCAGCGCCAACTGACGTTGGCGGCTACGAGTTCTTGAATTATCCCCCGGCCCCGGGAGCGCCTATGGAACGGGGGCGGTTGTAGGCCTTGAGGAAAACCTCCTTCGCGTCATAGCCGAGCTGGGCGGGAGGTTCCTTGCGGCCGGACCACGCGTATTCCGCTGCCAGCACAAACGCCGTGAACTGCTGAAGCTGAGTTTTCATGGCCTGTTCGTCGGGGAAGTAGCCCATCCACGTCGTTTGCAGCAACCCCTCCGCCCCGGTCGCCAATGCGGCCTGGGCCAGGTGATGAATATTCGCCGGGGTGTACCAGCTTGCCGCCACAACGCGAAACCCTTCCTTGCGCAGGAGCTCGAGGCTGCTGGCATCCGCGGAGGCCGCGTAATGCCAATCTACAATAATGACCTTCCTGGAGATTGCTTCCCGCCGCGCCCGGGCATCCGCCAGGGTCTTGGCGTGGGTGGCATCTTTGGCTTCCCCGGGACCGAGCAGCATGTCGCCCCAGACCATGGATTCCACGCCGCGCTCGTTCAGCCACTCGTTCAGGCGGTTGGCGTGTTTGACCACCAGCTCCGTCGTCGTCGCGCCCTTGCATCGGGGACATTCCGGGCTCGGGAAGCGGCCTCGCATCGTGACTTCGTCGTGGCCGATATGGCAATACTTCGATTCGAAAACCGGCAGGCACTCGTTCAGCACATCCTGGATGAAGGCGAAGCTCTTCGGGTGGTTCACGCAGTAGGCGTAGGGCGTCTGCGGATCCTCGGCAAAGTCCAGGTTGCTGCCGTTGCGGAAAATCCACTCGGCATGGCCGGGGACATTGACCAGGGGGATCGGCTCCAGGAAGCAGCCGCGCCCGGTCGCGACCAACCGGCGCAGGTCCGCTTTCGAGACGGCGTTGGGCGCTGTGATCTCCGGATGCTTATCCCACTGGGCCGCCTCGCACTGGATGACGCTGCGGTTGAGCTTGAACGCGCCGAACACATTGCGGATGAGCTTCTGGTGCATCGGCACACCCGACGCGCTGGGAAACCAGTGAGCGCCGCGAAAGCGCATGGCCGGCCAGTCCTCGATGTCCACCACCGGGCAGAGGCGTCCCTCAGCGGACTCCTCCCACAACTGCTCCAGCGTTTGCAGGCCATAGAACGCGCCCTGAGCCGTTGCCGCAAGAATGACGAGGCCGTTGGTCTCGACCGTCAGGCGGTACCCTTCAGGGTCGGATGCCCATCGAGGCTGGTTCGGGCCGGTCGGGAAGTTCGCCGTGCTGCCGGAACCAACAGCCAGCGTCACCCACGGCTGCGCGACCTTTTCAAAGGTACCCCGCTTGCCGCCCAGCGCCGATTGAGCTGCCTGCCATAGCCCTTCGTCGCGGGCAGCGGCGCGGAGCACCCACCTGGAGTCCGGCTGCACGCGGCACACTCCCGATCCCATGCGCAGCGATTTGGGTTGGGGAATGATCAAGGGCCCCTTCGCGCCCGGTGCAGCCCCGGGAGCCGCAGGCGATGGTGACGGCTCCTGGGCCGCGCAGGCAATGGCAGCCACCGCGATGGCCGAAGTGATGCGGGTGATAAAGGGGTAAGTTAGCAAGTGAGAGCCTCCTGGTGTCAGCGACCACAGCTATGAGGTTGCCTCAAGCTGATGGTGATTCTGCTGGTCGCTGGTCATGAGCCAAAGCAATACGTGGCCGGGCACA
>JAPLUA010000029.1 GCA_026397855.1 Verrucomicrobiota bacterium
CTCTGCGTTCCTCTGCGCTTTCTCTGCGTCTCGGCGTTAAGAATGGTGCCTTCGGTTGCGGCTCTGCCGCGCTGTGTCTCTGCGGTTCCTTTGCGTTTGCCACCATTGGATAGCTACGACTAAAACGCTCCGCAGAAATGGCTTACGCAGCCGGAGGTTCCCGATACTCGGTCGGGGAGACACCTTGAAAGGCCTTAAACTGCCGGGAGAAGTGGAATTGGTCCTGGTAGCCCAGCCGGGCGGCAATCTCCTTCACGTTCAGGGTGGAACTGCGGAGCAACTGACACGCCCGGTGGATGCGGAGCAGGTGCAGATAATCGCGCGGCGAACAGCCGGTCTGTTCCTTGAAGCGCACGGCAAAATGCGCCGGGGAGAGGTTCGCCAGGGCTGCCAGGCCGGTGACCCGCAGGGGCTGATCCAGGTGCTCGCTCATGTAAACGATGCTCTCGGCCACCTTCTGCACGCCGTCCGCGGGGTCGTGCTGGCGCTCGTGGCGGTGCCGGATCATCACGGCAAGAAGGTGGGCCAGGGTGTGCGAGGCCAGCAGCAGATCCGGGAAGGAGCTTCCACGTTCCAGGGCTTGCACCAGCTCGTTGAACAGCCGCGCCATTTGCAGGTCTTCCCCCAGCCGGAGCAACGGCGCTTTCGTCGAAACCCCGAGTTCCTTCAGGTATTCCCCCAGATTCGAGCCGGATGCCTGCGCCCAATGAATCGTCCACGGGTTGGAGACATGGGCCCCGCAGGCAAGCGGCGCATCCGGCATCAGCACCAGCAGGTCGCCCGCGCGCACCGGGTGGAGCTGCCCGGCCAGTTCGCACCAACCGCCCCCTTTAATGCAATAGACAAGCAACGCTTGGGCGGCGCCCGGCGGGCGGCGGGGCAGATGCCCGGCGGCTTTCGGGCAATACCCCGCGCCAACGGCCAGCAAGCCGCGCAGGAGCGGTTTGTCCCGCAGCGCGGCCTCGATCACTCCTTCAGGCAGGAGGACTTCGCGCCGCCCTCCCGAACGGGAGCCTTTGGTGGGACAATTGGCCACACGGGGAGCTTAACCAAATCCCGGGGCTTGTCCATCCGGCGGGAGGTTTGTGCCCCGCCACGAACGGGCCCGACCTCAAAAACCAGCCCTTGCATAACCGATCCATAATGATAAGTTGCACTCGTCTGAGTGCAAATCGCCATCAAATAACATGAAGCTCAAGAATCATCGTTTCAACCGCAGTTCCACCGGGGAATTGATCCTCCCTCGCGAATCCTTCGTCCGGCGCCTTTTCCATCCGGGGAGCCGCGTCCAGGGTGCCAGTCTTCTGGTGGGCGCGATTTGCTGGCTGGCCTCCCACCCGTCCGCGCCCGCTCAGCCTTTTACACCGCCGCCGATGCCCGATGTGGCGCCACTGATCGGCCAAGCATACGCGAGCGACGCTAATCGCGACCGGATAGACGATCGGCTTTCCCTGAAGATTGCGACGGCGAATACCGCGCGGCTATCGGCGAGCACACAAATGAAAGTGGACCAAGCCCAGGCAGCGCTCGCGGCGCTGGTTGACGTTGAGTTGGTCTTCCAAACGCAGATCACCCAAAAGCAAATTGATGCCTTCCTGGCGCAGGGCGGGCAGATCGCCTATATCTACCAGGCGGTTTCATACGGATGGAACGGGCGTATTCCACTCGGGAAGGCAGCGGCTCTGCCTGCCCTTATGGGGGCCAGCCTGGTGCTCATCCACGAAGCGAAACCCATGAAGTTGCATATGGACACCGCGACTCGGACTGGCCGGGTACGGCCGATCTGGGCCTCCGGTTTTGCCGGCAAGTCCGGTTTCTCCGGCAACACCAACATCACCATTGGCATCGTGGACACGGGCGTGGATGAATCGCATCCTGACCTGACTGGCCGCCGTGTGTATTGGCGCGACTTCACCCCTGACGCCTTGCCCAGCCCCGCTGACCTCAATCAGCACGGCTCGCATGTCGCCGGCATCGCGCTCGGCACTGGCAGTGCCGGCGGCAAAGGAACCAACCTTTTTTATACGGACAAAGGCACTTACGACACAACCTGGAGCAACTATTTTGCCCTGAGCACAATCGAACTCCCGGCTACTACGGTCAAAGTTACGCTGACGGGGACTTGGAAAGGGGGTGGCAGCACCACTCTGCGTTTTCAACATCACACGAACGGCACGAGTGGAGACTGGAACTACTATGAAGGGCAGGAAACGAACGGCCCTTCACCCCTCACGCTGACTCTGCCGGAGTACTATCCGGCAGCCGGCCTTGGATATTCGGCGGCGCTGTTCGGCAACGGATCCAACATGGATTACGTCGTCAAGTGCAAGGTGGAGGGTTACACGGGCCCCGGCGATGATTTCAATAACTTTCGCGGGGTTGCGCCGGACTGCAGTTGGGCCGGGGCCAAGGTCTTCGCCGACAGCGGGACAAACCTCAGCACGTGGACCGGTGCCGCAGTGGACGCCTTGGTCGTCAACCGCAAGACCAACAACATCAAGGTCATGAATCTTAGCCTTGGCGCCATAGCCGAGACGAACGGCACCCCAGGGATTGACGAGGATTTGCGCCAGAAAATCAACACGGCGGTGGACAATGGCATCGTGGTGGCCGTAGCGGCCGGCAATGAAGGAGGGAAAACGGAAGTGAGCGACCCCGGCCGCGCGGCGATGGCGCTGACCGTGGCGGCGGCCAATGATGTCAATCAGGTTACCGATTACACGTGCATGGGGTTCGAGGTAAAGCAATCAGCGGCGGGGCAGGAGGAAGACTACAAGCCCGACCTGATGGCTCCCGGCGGCTCCACTTACTACTCGGACATCTTATCCGTGGACAGTAATACAGGGGACGGCCCCCAATTTGCCGACCAGCAAGCCAACGACTACTACAACATTCATGGCACCTCGATGGCGAGTCCGTTTGCGGGCGGTTGCGCGGCACTCGTCATTGACGCGCTCCAGCAGGCTGGCACCACTTGGGACTTCAATTCCAGCAAACATTCTCGCTATGTCAAAATGGTTCTGTGCGCCACCGCTTCAGAGTCGAACGCCAACCGCGAGAGCGCTACGAATAATCCGACCTTGCAGCGGGCCGCAAACGGCCCCGCTGGTGTCCCCGCCAGCAAAGACAAGTACGAAGGCTATGGCATGATCAACCCCGATGCTGCGGTGGAGGCTGTTAGCCAGATCTATACCTTAGGGTCCATGGTCACCAACACGCTGGGGGCGGCAGTGGCTGATCGCCGGGTCTGGGCGCGCACGGTCCCTCTGCTGGCCGGCCAATCGTTCGCTCCGCTCCTGGCGGTCCCGGCGACTGGAGATTTCGACCTGTATCTCTATAGCGCAACCCCCAGCGCGTACGGCACGCCGATCCTGCTTGCCTCGAGCACGACTGCGACCAATGGCGGCTTTGAACTATTCAACTACCAGCCCGTGACTAACGGCAACGCCTTGTTGGTCGTGAAAAGGGTCTCCGGGTCGGGGCTCTTTGGTCTGTACACCGGAGTGCAACTGTCGCTGGCCTTGGCGGGCAACCAGGTGGTTATCTCGTGGCCGGCGTCGGCGGTGGGCTGGCAGTTGCAGACCAATACAACTTTGGCGACTGGCTGGCAGGACGTGGCTACGACGCCCGAGATCGTGGGGGACTATTGGACAGTCAGCGTGCCCCGGAGTTACCAGTCACAGTTCTTCCTGCTGCGGAAAGCGCCTGACGCCGCGCCCAGCGCCAAGACAATCCGTGGAACATCCTCCACGGTGGAAGCACCAGCGCAATGATGCCCGCGACGGGTTGTTCGAGTTTGGGCTTCGCACCCAGTTGTTTGTAATCGCAGCCATGTCGGGCAGCCCCTAACACAAGGGGTAGGGCATCGAAAAGGGGTTTCTGCTGGAAGCGCGGAGTGGTAGGCTCCAGGGGCGAAGAGCGATTATCAGTCTTGTGAACCAACTGGCAACTCATCCAACTGGCGAGGGAAGTCGCCCCAAAAGGGCGGGCGTTGGGCTATGGGTGTTGCTGTCGCCCGTGGTGGAGCGGGAGTTGCGGGTGGCTTTGCATCGGCGGGATGCCCGGAAGGCGCGCTCCAGGGTGGCCCGGCTGGGTGTCCTGGGGGTGTCGTTGTTCCTGCTGTTCGGAGCTCTGACGGGAACGAAATCGTGGGGAGGCACATTGCATTTCTTTCTGTTCCTTGGCGGGTTGGGGCTGGCGGTCGGGCCGGCGGTCCAGATCAGTGTCGGGTTGTTCGCGGAGGAGCGCGAGCAGCAAACGCTGGAATTGCTCTACTTGACGGGGATGGGCAGTGCGGAACTGTTTATTGGCAAGGTGGTGGGCGGGGCGCTGGTGTCGTCGTGCGAGTTGATGGCGCTGGCGCCGGTCGTGGCGGTGCCGTTCCTGAGTGGCGGTCTGTCGTTTGACTTGTTCCTGGCGACGCTGGCGTGTTTGCCGACGGTGTTTGGGCTGGTGCTGGCGGCGGGGTCGCTGGCCTCGGTGCTGTGCAAGCAGGAGGGGACGGCTTTGGTGATTTCGGGTGTGATCCTGGGCGCCCTCAGCCTGGCACTGCCGTTGCCCTACAACCTCGGGTTCTGGCTGACGGGGACGGCGCCGTTCGCCAAGTCGTGGCTGGTACTGAGTCCCGCGTTGGGGCCTTGGA
>JAPLUA010000125.1 GCA_026397855.1 Verrucomicrobiota bacterium
AGCCCCGAGCGGTTAAAAAGAAAAGCAAATACCCCCGGCTGACCAAGCCGCGAGACCAATACGAAGAGCGGTGGAGCCGCAACAAGCGCCGCCGTGTTCAGCGCGCCAAAAGGCACTCCCTTAACTGAGCGCCATTCCCCCGGAGGGGCATGCCTCCACTACCACGAAAGATTGACAGAAGCATAGTAAACCTAACCATACCCTCAACGATCAGGCATGACTATGAACTCAAATTGGATGCAGTACCTGGCCGGTTGGCTACAGTGGGCTACCTCGCGCGCTGGCCAAAACCTGGCACCGCGAGTCCGGATGAACCGGCCGTGGACGAACCGTTGGGCGTGGCTGCCAGCCCTGCTGGCCTGGCCGTTGCTAACTGGCGCGCCAGCAGCCGGGGCGGAACCGCCCTTGCTCAAGCTCCAGCCCGTGCCGTTCCGGGAGGTCGAGATCCGGGATTCCTTCTGGGCGCCGCGGCGGGAGACCAACCGTATAGCCAGCATCCCCTTCAGCCTCCAGAAGCTTGAAGAGGCGGGCAACCTGGAGGACATGCGGTTGGCGGGCCGCGGGGCCACCAACGGCTTTCGCGGCCCGGTCTTCATGGATTCGGACCTCTACAAGGCCCTCGAATCCGCCGCCTACTCACTGGCCACGCACCCGGATCCGGCGCTGGAAAAGCAGTTGGACGACATCATCGCCTTGCTTGCGGCGGCACAGCAACCGGACGGCTACCTGAACAGCCACTTCACCGTCAAGAAGCCGGACAAACGCTGGACGAACCTGCGCGACTGGCACGAACTTTACTGTGCGGGCCACATGTTTGAGGCCGCCGCGGCCCATTACCAGGCCACGGGCAAGACAAACTTCCTGAACGTCGCCACCCGCTTCGCGGACTGCATTGACTCGGTCTTTGGTCCGCCGCCCAAGCGGTTGGGCTACCCGGGCCATCCGGAAATCGAACTGGCCCTGGTCAAACTCTCGTGCGCGACCGGCAACCCCCGCTATTTCGACCTCGCGCGGTTCTTCGTCGAGAACCGCGGACGGAAGTTCTTCGCCACCGAGCACCAGACACCCTTGGACAAGTATGACGGCGCCTACTGGCAGGACGATGTGCCGATCTACGATCACCAGGCCATCAAGGGCCATGCCGTCCGCGCGGCTTACCTGATGTCGGGCACCACGGAGATTGCGGCCCGGACCGGTGACGAGCGGCTGCTGGGAATGCTCGATCGGGTCTGGCGCAACACCACGGAGCGCAACGAATACCTCACCGGCGGCATCGGCCCGAGCGCGCACAACGAGGGATTCACCGTGGATTACGACCTGCCGAACCTCACCGCCTACCAGGAGACCTGCGCCACCATCGCGCTTGCGCAGTGGGCGCATCGGTTGGCCCTGCTCTACGGCGACACGCGTTACGCCGACGTGCTGGAGCGCGCGCTCTACAATGGCGTGCTCTCGGGCGTGTCCCAGGACGGCACGAAGTTCTTTTACGTCAATCCCCTGGAAAGCGCCGGCACGCACCATCGGTCGCCGTGGTTTGGCTGCGCCTGCTGTCCGCCCAACGTGACGCGCACCCTCGCCGCGCTGGGGGGCTACGCTTATGCCACAGGCCCCGACTCCCTCTACGTGAACCTTTACATCCAGGGCTCCGCCAAGGCAAAGGTCGGCGGCGTCCCCGTCACGCTTAAGGTCAC
>JAPLUA010000057.1 GCA_026397855.1 Verrucomicrobiota bacterium
CAGCACGAATACCCCATCGGCACGCTACCACATAATGTCAGAGGTCTGCCTTGCAACACCATAGTTGTTGTTGCATGGGCGCTAAGTATATAAGTATAGTGTCCACATCCCCTCCTCGCCCTGACCACCCTGGCCCTGACAGACACCGTAGGTGTCGCTACCAATGCGGACGGTCCAGTCATGCTTGTAAAATGCTTGCGGTGTTGCGGTCGCGGTCGGAGGGGATCGACGGCGATCAGGGAACCTGAGTAACAAAGCCCCAGCGGTAACGAGAACCGCTACCCCTGAGATCACCAGAGCCACCTGTACCAGCTTATGCATCTGTAGTCGCCCAACACCTGAACTCAGCGGCGGCGGGCCACCGGGCCACGAATCGACTGGAGCGGAATCCCGCCGTCCGCTGGAGTGAAAAGTTGGCCCCCGTGCGGTCCGTGCAAGGGACAGTGTCTTTTGGCAAGGCGCGGCCTTAGGTGCCGACGACAGATACAGACGTTCCGCCCGGCTGCTGACCCGACCACCCGCAGAAGGGCCTCGGCCTGAGCATAATCCTCGTCCGCACTGGCAGCGCGCAGCAGCCTGGCTGCGGCACGGCGTGAAGTGGCTGAGTGCCTGCTCAGCAAGAGAACTGCGAGATGATACATCGCCTCCTCGCGGGCGTAATCCGTGATCCACTTGGAAGCGATGGCAGCGCGGTACGCTCGCTCCGCGGCCCTCTTGTCCTTTCGAATGCCAACGCCATGCTGAAGGCAGTAGCCCCACTCGGTCAGGGCGTCGCCGTCGCCGTGTTCTGCAGCCCGCTTATACCACCGGGCTGCAAGTCTGAAGTTCTCCAGAATGCGATACGCCGCCGCAACGTTCGACATGCTGCTGCAGTCCCCTCGCACGGCTTTGGCGCGCCATTTTCTGATGTACTGCTTTTCCCGATCTAGCGTGGTCATGGCTGCTTGTCTGGCCAACTATTTAATTACTGGGAAAGAATTCCTAGATATTGGATAATAGTCGACAAACTGGGAATCAATTCCTAGTTTCATTAGCATACTGTACTACGTTATGGCTACGTACGACCGAAGTCAAGCACGGCGAGGGTCCGGCTGGAAGGACCGGGCTGGATCAGGCCCAGCCTTGATCGTCCCTAATCCCAAGCTCAAGTTGTTGGACCAGGTTCGGGAAGTCATGCGGCTAAAGCATTATTCAATCCGCACAGAACGATGCTATTGCGACTGGATTCGGCGCTACGTTAAGTTCCATGGCATGCATTCGCGGGCTGACCTGCAAGGGGCGGAGTCCAAGATCGAGGAATTCCTCAGTGATCTGGCTGTCAATGGCCACGTAGCGGCCTCCACCCAAAACCAGGCCTTCAACGCGCTGCTCTTCCTGTATCGCGAGGTGATGCATCAGACACTGGAGAACATCCAGGCCGTGCGCGCAGACCGGCCGGTGCGGGTGCCCACGGTCCTGACTCCGGACGAGGTCAAGCGCGTGATTGAGGCGGTGTCCGGGACGCCCCAGATGGTGGTGAAGCTGCTGTATGGGAGCGGGTTGCGGTTGATGGAGGGGCTGCGGCTGCGGGTGAAGGACTTGGACTTCGAGATGAGACAACTGACGGTGCGGGACGGGAAAGGAGCCAAGGATCGGTTTACGGTGCTGGCGGAGGGGCTGATTCCGGGGTTGCGCGAGCACCTGGCTGGTGTGCGGCTGACGCACGAAGAGGACTTGCGAGCGGCTGGCGGGGCCGTCTATCTGCCAGGGGCGCTGGACCGCAAGTATCCGAACGCCGCCCGGGAATGGGGCTGGCAATACGTGTTCCCAGCGCGGGGTCTGTCAAAGGACCCGCGCTCGGGGGTAATCCGCCGGCATCACCTCGACGAAGCGACCATCAACAAGGCGATCAAGGCGGCGGTGGCTCGGGTGGGCATCGCCAAACAGGCGAGTTCGCACACGTTCCGCCACAGCTTCGCGACGCACGCCTTGCAGCGGGGAGCGGACATCCGGACCATCCAAGAGCTTCTGGGGCATAATGACGCGGCGACGACCATGATCTACACCCATGTCCTGCGCCAGGGCGGCAGCGGGATGAAGAGTCCGTTGGACTGCCTCTAGCCCGGATAATTCATAATGTCCGGCGAAAAGATGCTACCAGAGCCCTGATTTCAGAGGGGAATTCACACTTTGGCTGGGGCGGGATGCCCACGACAGTGTGTCGAAACCAAGTTTAACGCTTCTTTGCAAACGACCGA
>JAPLUA010000253.1 GCA_026397855.1 Verrucomicrobiota bacterium
TATAACGGCGAAGCCTACGGCAGCGTGATGTACCAGAACGAGAACCTCTCCGTGCGGGTGAGCGACGAGTTCATGCAGGCCGCCGTGGAGGGCGGGGAATGGTGGACCCGGTCGGTCACCACCGGCCAGCCGCTCGAGAAGAAGAACGCCAGCACCCTGCTGGACAAGATCGCCGAAGGCACATGGATCTGCGGCGACCCGGGACTGCAATACGACGGGGCCATTCAGCGGTGGCATACCTGCAAGGGCACCGAACCCATCCACTCCACCAACCCCTGCTCCGAATACGTTTTTGTCAACAATACGGCCTGCAACCTGGCGTCGCTGAACCTGATGAAGTTCAAGCGCGAGGACGGCAGGTTCGACGTTGAGCGCTTCAAGGCCGCCATACGGCTCCTTGTCACGGCACAGGAAATCCTGGTAGATAATGCGAGCTATCCGACCAAGGAGATTGCCGAGAACTCCCACATTTTCCGCACCCTGGGCCTCGGCTTTGCCAACCTCGGCTCGCTCGTTATGAGCTACGGGCTGCCCTACGATTCCAACGAGGGCCGCGCGCTGGCTGGTGCCATTACCGCCATAATGACCGGCCACTCCTACGAGCACTCCGCCGAACTGGCCGGCGTCATGGGCACTTTCAAAGGCTATCGTGACGCGGCCTGCACGCATGTGACCAAACCCTTGAGCGCGGACAACGTTGAATCCATGCTCGGCGTCATCCAGCAGCATCGCGATGCCGTTGAGCAGATCCAGCCCAGCCAGGACTTCAATTACCTGAAGGCCGAGGCGCGCAAGTGCTGGGACAACGCGATTGAGCGAGGCCGCGACACCGGCTACCGCAACGCGCAAGTCACGGTGTTGGCCCCGACCGGCACCATCGCCTTCCTCATGGATTGCGACACCACCGGCATCGAGCCCGACATCGCCCTGGTCAAGTACAAGCTGCTGGCCGGCGGCGGGCTGCTCAAGATTGTCAACCGCACCGTGCCGGAAGCGCTGCGCCGGTTGGGCTATAGCGCGGAGGTCCGGGAGCGCATCATCGCCCACATCGAGCGATTCGACACGATTGAAGACGTCGATGAAGGCGGCACGACGGTGCCAAGCGGGCTGAGGTCAGAGCATCTGCCGGTGTTTGATTGCGCGTTCAAGCCCTATCGCGGGACTCGCAGCATCCCGGCCCTGGCGCACCTCCGGATGATGGGCGCGGCGCAGCCGTTCATCAGCGGCGCAATCTCCAAGACCGTCAACATGCCCAACACCAGCACGGTTGAGGACATCCGCGATGCCTACACGCAAGCCTGGAAAATGGGCTTGAAGTGCGTCGCCATCTATCGCGACGGCTCAAAGCGCTCCCAGCCCCTGAATACCAAGCGAACCAACGAAGGCGGAGACAAGTCCGCCGGGACCGAAAAGTCCGCTCTCGAAGCTCAAATCAACGAGCTCAACGCTGAAATCACCGAGCTTACCGCCCTGGCTGGCCAGCCTCTCCGCCGCCGCCTGTCCGACACCCGCACCGCGATCACTCACAAGTTCGACATCGCCGGCCATGAGGGTTACCTGACGGTCGGCTTGTTTGAGAACAGCCAGCCCGGCGAGCTGTTCATCACCATGGCCAAGGAAGGTTCCACCATCGGCGGCCTGATGGATGGCATCGGCACGCTCACCAGCCTCGCGCTGCAGTATGGCGTGCCGCTCGACGCCCTTGTCCGCAAGTTTGCGCACGTCCGCTTTGAGCCCTCCGGCTTCACCAAGAATCCCGACATCCGCAACGCCGCCTCCATCACCGACTACGTCTTCCGCTGGATGGCCCTGCA
>JAPLUA010000054.1 GCA_026397855.1 Verrucomicrobiota bacterium
CGCGGGACATCCGGCCGGCGTAGGGGTTGGTCAGTGACAAGAGGCGGGTGAGCGTCGGGATCGCATTGGAGAACTCGCCCGCCTGCACGCACAGAAGGCCCTTCTGCAGCAACCCGTCGGGGTTATCCGGGGCGAGCCGCAACTGCTGCTCGGTGACGTGGAGGGCGTTGGAGAGGTACTGTTTGTGGTACTGGTTTGCGGCATTGGTGTCGCCCCTGTGGAGAGCGGCTTCCGCCAGGCCCTGGTAGGGCTCGAAGGATGCGGGGAACGCGCGAAGCGCTTCCTGGCAATCGGCCGCTGCCGCGTCCCACTGGCCGCTTTGGGCGTAAGCCTGGGCGCGATACATCCGGCCGGTGTAGATGTTGGTCAGCGACAGCAGGCGCGTGAGCGCCGGGATGGCGTTGGAGAACTCGCCCGCCTGCAAGCACAGAAGGCCCTTCTGCAGCAACACCTCCATGTTATCCGGGGCGAGCTGCAACTGCTGGTCGGTGGCATGGATGGCGTTGGTGTAGCTTCTCAACTGCGCGAAGGCGACCTTGGCCCGGTCCAGCAGGACGGGATCACCGGGGTTGGAGTTCAGCAGACCTTGGAGAATCGCCGCTGCTTTAGCCTGGTTGGTCTTGGCCAGCCACGCTTCGGCTTCCATGAAACCAATTTCTATTTTCTCCTTCGAGCCGAGCAGCTGCAGGCTGGGGTCAGCCTGTATCCTGGTGACAACCTGGAGCGCCCGGTCGGGTTGCTGGCAGCGGATCCACAACTGGCCCAGCAACAGCCAGCCGTTGATGGCCTTGGGTGCCACCGACTGAAGAATCGCCGCTGCCTTAGCCTGGTTGGTCTTGGCCAGCCACACTTTGGCTTCCAGGAATGCAACTCCAGCCTGTTCCTTGGGCCCGATCGGCTGGAGGGCGGGATCAGTCTTGATCTCGGTGGCAACCTGGAGCGCCCGGTCGGGAATCCGGCACTGGTACCAGAACTCGCCCAGCAGGAGCCGCGCGTTGATGTCCCTCGGCGCCAGCACTCGAACGCGTTCGAGATGCTGGGCCGCCTGGCGCAACAGCTTTCCCTGCGCATAGGCCAGGCCCAGGTGATAGCAGAAGTTCGGTTCGTCGATCGGGCCATTGAGGGTCAGGACCTGGTTCCAGTTGCGATACTTGCCAAGGATGTCTTCCTGGGACCTGGCTGGCCCCAGCGTCATTTCCTGGCCCGCGAGCCGATTGCTGTTGCACTGCAGGTTCACCACGGCAGAAAGGTTGTCCGGGTTTAATTCGATGGCTGTGGCAAAGCAGGGCGTGGCGGCCTGCCACCGGCCGTGGCGCTGCAGCGTGGCACCCCAGCTATCGAGCGCGATCGAGTACCAGTTCGCCAACATCCGCGCTGAGTCAGGCAGCACCGGGGTGATGTGTGCCTTCTTCATGAGCCATCCGGCAAAGCCAGGCTTTCCTTGCTCGGCCTCCGTGATCAACCTCGCGAGCGGCCCCGCTTCCGTTTCGATCACGCGCTTGCAAAACACCTCGCTCTCCGCCAACTCCACCTTGGTGAGCGGTGAGCCGCTGAACGAATTTGTCGGATATGGTTTCAGCTCATAAACAAGGCCGCGCGGCTGCAAATGGAATTGTTCGGCCAGGTAATCGTAGCTTGGCTGGAGGTAGCAGACACGGTTGCTCTGAGCCAGCCAGGACATCAGGCGAAGGAAGCCGCCCGCGTCCAGTGCTTGATTCTCCCGGGTTGCCTCCACCGCCGGTTCCGTCCATTGCCTCGGGTAGTTCCTCCGGAGCCAGGCGCGATAGCTTCCGTAAGGCAAGGCATTTGCGTCCACCGGCACGTAGCGCCCCGCTTTGCCTTCCCGCTCCAGGGCGGCCCGCACAAGCGCCAGGCTGCTTGCATCGTAACTGCAGATCACCGCCCCTCCGGGCGGCAACGAGTGCGTCACGAAACCGGCATAGTGTTCAAGCTGGCGCCCGTTCTTCACCCGGATGGTGGGCAGGTTCTTCCAGAGCAGGCCCGCGAGCGTGATGGCAAGCAGCGCATAAACGAGCTTGGGTGCCGTCCATCGCAACGCGCGCAGGACGGCCTTGCGCCGGCCCGGGTACCCGGTAAAGATCAACAGGAAGAAGGCGCTGTAATAGCCGATGCTCAGCGCGCTCAAGTAGTAGAGCGGGAGAAAGGGCAGGCCAACCCCGAGCCTGCGGCCCAACTGACGCGGGCTGAACGGCGGGTCGAAGGGGATGGAAAGGCAAACCAGCAGCAGGAAGGCATGGGCGACGTAGAAAACGATAGACATGGGGTCAAGCTGCCGGGAGCTTTCCATGCCCCCGGCTGCGCGCCACCGGATGCTCAGAAACAGCACCGGCGCCAGCGATACTGCCACCAGGAGCAGGGACACATCGCGATTGGCGAGAAAACACCGGCCTGCCAGCAGCATGATGGTGCTCTTGTAGGCGCCGAGAACTCCGCGGAGGGCCTGCCAAAAGCTCAATGCCGAATCAGGCGAGAACGCCTGGAGCAGCGGCAGCAGCAGCAGCAGCGACAGCCCGGCCAGCCCGAACAGCATCATCCGCAGGAAGAAGCGGCCATCCGAGGACAGGGCGGGGATCGTTTTCTTCCACGCAGACGACTCGATGCGCTGCAGGAACCGCACATTGAAGAACTTCAGCTGCCTGCTCCAGATCAGCGCCACTGCGACGAGCGGCACGAAAACCGCCATCGCCCAACTGTTTGCCAGGGCCAGGCCGCAGACCAGCGCTGCCCGATCCAGCCAGCGGGGTCTCGGATCGCATCGGTATTCCAAGAGGCACCAGATCACCGTGGCGAACAGCAGCAGGTCCAGCATTTCGCCGGATGCCGCGGTGGCATTCTCCCAGAAAGTCAGTTGCAGCCCCAAAGCCACGGCGGCCAGTGCCGGGGCGACCCAGGCGTTGCGCAGGGTCAGCAGCCCGTGTTCGTCCTGCAGCAGCAGGCGCTGCTGCTGCAGTCGATCCTGCGGCAACAGTGCCACCGAGCGTGCCAGCAGGGCTAGCGTCAGGGATCCGCACACGGCGGCGAAGAGGTTCAGGGCCAGCGGCGTCCAAGGCACCGGCAGCCACTTCACCGGCAACGTCAGCAGAAACAGCACGGGCTTTGAAAGCAGCGGCTGCCATTGCCACCGGCTGACCTCCGCAACCAGCGGCAAGCTGTTCAGCGTCAGCCAGCGGCTCAGCGTGGCCATGTAGATCAGCGCGCCGACGGCTGCGATTGCCCATGGCAAGCCAGCTCGGACGAATCGGCGTTCAGGTTGGGGCGGAATTTCCATGCGCACACGCCAGCAAAGGAATGCCTCTGCAGTGACACGGTCAGCCTAGCAGCCTCACCTCCGTCGAGGCAATCTTCTATTTGCCGCGGAGAAATCGCGCTTGTCTTCCGGTCGCAGGTGGCCTATTTATCCCCCGGGTTTTAACTGCATGAACCAGACCCTCGTCGTTGTGCCAACTTACAATGAGCGGGAGAATCTTCTTCCGCTCGCGCAACGTCTTCTCGCTTTGCCAGTCCCCGTGGACATGCTGGTGGTGGATGATAATTCGCCCGATGGCACCGGGAAGCTTGCCGATGAGCTCGCGGCCAAACATCCCTCTATTCACGTCCTGCACCGCACCGAAAAGAACGGTCTGGGCCGGGCCTACATTGCCGGCTTCAAGTGGGCGCTGTCGCGAGGCTACGAGTTCATCTTCGAGCTGGATGGCGACTTCTCCCACAACCCGGACGACATCCCCATGTTCCTGGAGGCGGCGCAGAATGCCGACCTGGTGCTCGGCTCGCGTTACATCAACGGCATCCGCATCATAAACTGGCCCCTGAGCCGCCTGATGCTGAGCAAGTGCGCCGCGACCTACGTCCGGATCATCACCGGGATGCCCATGACGGACCCGACCGGCGGGTATAAGTGTTTTCGCCGTCGCGCCCTTGAAGCGGGCAAGCTTGAGGATATCCACTCCAATGGCTACAGCTTCCAGGTCGAGATGACCCACAAGCTCTGGCGCCAGGGCATGAGGGTTGTTGAGGTGCCCATCATCTTCACCGAGCGGTTTCACGGCCATTCGAAGATGTCCGGCCATATTATCAGCGAGGCCCTCATCATGGTTTGGCGTTTGTTATTCCAGAACAAGCTGCGCCGCCGACCTGCCTCGCCGCCCCCCCCTGGAGGGCAGAGTTAGAAGATCAGGTTGCGCTGCTCCGGAATCTCATCTAGTATGAAGCCGATCTGCGCGAGTAGCTCAATTGGATAGAGCGTCGGCCTCCGGAGCCGAAGGTTGTGGGTTCGACCCCCGCCTCGCGCACCATTCCCTCTTCTTGAATGAGCATTATAACCAGGACCGGAGATCAGGGGAACACCTGCTTAATGTACAAGCGGCAGGTGTCGAAGTGCCATCCGCGCGTGGAAGCCTACGGCGCGGTGGATGAGCTCAACGCCGCAGTTGGACTGGCCCGGGCGACCGCCCAGCATGAATTCGTGCGGGAGAACCTCCTGCCCATTCAGCAGGATCTTGTGGTCCTCATGGGCGAATTGGCGACGGCGGTGGAGGATTTGCCCCGATATGCGAAAGACGGCTACCCCCTGGTCACGGCCGAAATGGGGGCCGGCCTGGAGCGATTAGTCGGGAAGATTGAGTCGGTCCGCGCCTCCTTCAAAGGCTGGGCCACGCCGGGCGGGAACCTATCATCGGCCTCGCTGGATGTGGCGCGCACAGTTTGCCGGCGGTCGGAAAGGCGCGTCTGCCGGCTGCAGGAAACCGGGCAGCTTGAGAACTCCGAGATCATGGTTTACCTGAACCGTTTGTCGGATGCGCTTTGGCTCCTGGCGCGCTGGGTTGAATCAGAGCCGGCTTGAGCCTTTCGAGCGCGATCCCGGCCAGGCTGAAAAAGTCCGATTTCTCGGCTTGCGCCCGCCCGATCGTTTCTTACATTGAGCTTCCGTTTGGGCGTCGGCTCTAATGGGTAACGATCGAAATGGCAGTGAACTATTTATGAAAGAATACCAACCTGGTGACATTCGTAACTTCGCAATCGTCGGACATGCTTCATGCGGGAAGACCATGCTCAGTGAGGCCATGCTGGCCTGCGCCGGCGTTATCAACCGCATGGGAAACATCGCGGGCGGCTCCACCGTCTCCGATTACCACGACAGTGAGAGGCACCGGCAGATTTCAGTCTCTGCCACGCTGATGCACCTGGACTGGCTCGGCAAGAAGTTTAATATCCTCGACTGCCCCGGCTACGCGGATTTCATCAGCGAGGGTTTGGGCGCCCTGCGCGTGGGCGACTTCGCCCTCATCGCGGTCCACGCCAACCACGGCGTGGGTGTTGGCACCGATGCCGTGTGGAAATACGCGACCGAGGACGGGATCCCGAAGATGATCGTCGTAAACGCCTTCGACAAGGAGGAGACCGATTTCGACAAGACGCTGGCGCAGATCCGCGAGCATTTCGGCGAGCGCGTGTTCCCGCTCACGCTGCCGGTCAACGCCGGCCCCGGCTTCAACCAGGTGCTGGACGTGCCGCGCAATGAAGTGGTCACCTACGCGACGGACAAGAGCGGCAAATTCACCGAAGCGCCCCCCACGGGCGAGCTGGCCGAGAAGGCCAAGAAGCTCCACGAGCAACTGATCGAGTACATTGCTGAGTCCGGTGACACCTTGATGGGGAAATTCTTCGCGCAGGTGGGGCTATCCGAGGAGGAATTGCGCGCCGGCCTGCATGCGGCGATTCAA
>JAPLUA010000326.1 GCA_026397855.1 Verrucomicrobiota bacterium
CCCAGGCGGATGGTTTCCTGGGTGCGGAGGTTGGAGCCCATGATCTCGAGCAGGGCGTCGCGGCCGCCCCCGATCTTCGGAACCAGCCGCTGGCTGATGACCCACCGGAGGGTGTCGGCCAGCCGGGCCCGGACCTGCTCCTGCTCCTCGGTCTCGAACATGCCGAGGATGCGGTTGATGGTCTGGCCGGCGTCAATGGTGTGGAGCGTGCTGAGCACCAGGTGGCCGGTCTCGGCGGCGCTCAGGGCGATCTTGATGGTCTCACGGTCGCGCATTTCTCCTACGAGGATGACCTTTGGAGCCTGGCGCAGGGCCGCGCGCAGGCCGTTGGAGAAGGTGTCGAAGTCCGAGCCCAGCTCCCGCTGGTTGAACGTGGCCGCTTCCTGCGGATGCACGAACTCGATCGGGTCCTCGAGGGTGATGATGTGGACGGGTTTGGTGCGGCCGATCTCGTTGAGCACCGCGGCCAGGGTGGTGGACTTGCCCGAGCCTGTGGCGCCGGTGACCAGCACCAGCCCGGTCTTCTCCTGCGGAATGCTCCCGAGTATGTCGGGGAAGTTGAGCGACTCGAGGCTGGGTATGACGGTGTTCAGCTTGCGAAGCACGATCGAGTAGTTGCCGCGCTGGGCAAAGATGCTGATCCTGAACCGCGCCGTGTCCCCCAGCGTGTAGGCCGCGTCGCACGATCCGCGCTTCAGCAGGTCCGCCAGGTGCCACTGGTTGTCCCCGATCAGGTTGAGCGCCACCATCTCCGTCTGGAACGGGGTGAGCCGCTCAATCGGCGGATCGTAGGGGACCGGTTTCAGTTCGCCGAACGATTCAACCTGCAGCGGCTTATCAACCGTGAACAGGAGGTCGGACACCTCCGGTTGGGAGTTCAGCATCGTGGTTAGTATGTGGTCGAGTTCAGGGCGACGCATAAATCAGGTCTCATCATCCTCGGGCGGGTGCGCGAGGAACGCGCGGAATTTCTTCTTGTCGAGCGCCTTGTCGTAGGCCTCCTCGGGCGACACCCGCTTCATGCGGAGGTGCTCCATGATCGCATCGTCCAGGGGCTGGTTCCCGAGCTTCTTGCCCACCTGGATCATGCCCGGTATCTGGTGGGTCTTGCCCTCCCGGACCAGGTTGGCGATGGCGGTAGTGAAAACCAGGATTTCCAGCGCCGCTACGCGTCCCTTCTTGTCAATCCGCTTGAAGAGGTTCTGGGCAATCACCCCTTTCAAGGCTTCCGAGAGGGTTGCCCGGACTTTGTTCTGCTGGTCGGCGGGAAACACGTCAATGATGCGGTCCACCGTCTTGGCGGCGCTCGGGGTGTGAAGGGTGCCGAAGACCAGGTGCCCGGTGCTGGCCGCCACCAGAGCCAACTCGATCGTCTCCAGGTCGCGCAGCTCGCCGACGAGAATGATGTCGGGGTCTTCGCGCAGCGCTCCGCGGAGCGCGGAGGCGAAACTCTTGGTGTGGACCCCGACCTCCCGGTGGTTGACCAGGCAGTTCTTGCTTTCATGCACGAACTCGATGGGATCCTCAACCGTGATGATGTGGTCCCGGCGGTTCTTGTTGGCGTAGTCCACCATCGCGGCCAGCGTGGTGGACTTGCCGGAGCCGGTGGGGCCGGTGACGACCACCAGCCCGCGGTGCAGCATCGTGAACTTCTTCAGCACCGCCGGCAGCGGGGCATCGAATTTCTCAAAGTCCTCAAACGAAAGCACCTTGGTCGGAATCTGCCGGAAGACGGCTGCTATCCCGTATTTCTGGTTGAAGAAGTTGGCCCGGAAGCGGGAAATGTTTGGTATCTCGTAGCCGAAATCCACATCCCCGGTTTCCTCAAACAGCTTGATCTTGTACTCGGGTGCGATTTCATAGAGCATCTTCTTAAGCTCATCGTTATCCAGCGGCGGATGATCCACGCGGTGCAGCTCGCCGTTCACGCGGAGCATCGGGTTGTTGCCCGATGAAAGGTGGAGGTCCGAGGCTTTCTGCTCGAACATCAGGTTAAAGAAAGCGTCGATCTTCGCCATATTAATTCATACAGTCTGCACGGCTGATAGCTAAAGCCACACCATACTACAAGCATTTGAGCCCAGTTGCCAGCAAGATTGCCCGGGAGATAACAGAACGCGGCGCCATACCCTTCGCGCGGTTCATGGAGATCGCCCTGTATTGTCCTGTTTATGGATACTATGAAAAGGAAGAGGACACGATCGGGCGGGGCGGGGATTATTACACGAGCGTGAGTGTCGGCCCGCTGTTCGGCGAGCTGCTCGCCTGGGAGTTTGCCCGGTGGCTGGGGGCGGAGCCTCAAGCGGATGGTCCGGCGTCACTTTCGGCCTCACATCCTGGGGAAATGCTCGAGGTCGTCGAGGCGGGCGCCCACCGGGGGGACCTGGCCAGGGATATCCTGGGGTGGATTTGCCGGTACCGGCCGGCCCTCTTCCAGAGGCTCTGTTACCGTATCATTGAGCCGTCCGGGGTGCGCCGCCGGTGGCAACAGGAGACGCTGGCCGGGTTCGCGTCCAAAGTCACCTGGAGCGCAGCGCTGGGCGATATTGCGGCTACTCCGGCCGCCTCCGGCCCCGCTGGCCGGATCATCTTTGCGAACGAGCTGCTCGACGCCTTGCCTGTGCACCGGCTCGGCTGGGACGCGGAGCAACGGGCTTGGTTTGAATGGGGTGTCACGCTGGAGGATGGCGGGTTCCGCTGGATGCGGCTTCCGGGCCCCGCGCCCTGCCTCGCGGCCGGCGCGACGCTTCCGTTCTCCGACGAGCGATTTTCGGCGCTGCTCCCGGA
>JAPLUA010000332.1 GCA_026397855.1 Verrucomicrobiota bacterium
TCCGCCACGCGGCCCTGTTGCAGGAGCGCGTTGGCAAGGTTGTTGTGGGCCTCGGCAAAGCCGGGCTGGAGCTTCAGCGCTTGCTCGAAATGAACAATGGCCTCATCCGTCTTGCCCTTGCCGAGCAGGACGTTGGCGAGGATGTTGTGGGCGCCGGCGAGGTTGGGCTGGATTGCCAGGGCTGCCTGGAAGTGTGCAATGGCCTGGTCCGCCTGTTTCTGTTGGACAAGCAGGTTGGCGAGGTTGAGGTGGGCCTCGGCGAGACGCGGGTCGAGGCGCAGCGCCGCATTGAAATGGGCGGCAGCCTCTTCCAATCGCACCTTCTGCCCGAGGGCGTTGCCCAGTCCATTGTGAGCGGCGGCAAAGCCCGGCTGGAGGGCCAAGGCCTTTTGAAAGCACGCGATGGCCTCATCGGACCGGCCTTGCTGCAACAGGCCGTTGGCGAGGCTGTAGTGTTTGGCGGCGACCCCGGGCTGCAGTTCGGCAGCCTTCTGGAGATGGGCCATGGCTTCATTCACCTGCCCTCTCGCCAGCAAGGCACTGCCGAGAGCCATCTGGGCATCGGCCAGGTCCGGTTGCAGCTCCAGGGCGCGCTGGAGTTGGGCGATTCCCTCGTCCGCACGGCCCGCCTGGAGAAGCATCCCGCCGAGATTATAGCGGGCGCTGGAGAGGGCGGGCTGGAGTTCCGCCGCCTTCTGGAAGTGGGCGATCGCCTCGTCGAGCCGCCCTTGCCGCGAGAACGCATTGCCCAGGTTGTTGTGGGCTTGCGCCGAGTCGGGCTGAATGTCGAGGGCCTGGCGGAAGTGGAGGATGGCCTCGTCGAGGCGGCCCTGCCCGAGCAGGGCGCCGCCAATATTGCTGTGGATGTCGGCGGTCCCGGGTTGGAGCGCGAGGGCCTTTTCGAAGTGGGCGATGGCCTCTTCGGCCTGCCCCTGCTCCAGGAGCAGGGTGCCGAGGTTGTTGTGGGCAATGCCGGCAGCCGGGTTCCTGGCAAGGGTCGCGGTCCAGAGCGTCTTCAGGCTGGTATAGGTCTTCGCTTCACTCCAGGTGAGAATCCCCAGCGCCAAGACGACAGCCAAGGAAGCCGCCGCACGGAGGAGGTTTCCCCCTGCCATCCCCCGGTTTCCGCCCAAGCCCAGCGTGATGCCCGCAGCGGCAAGCGCAATCGGCCCGATGATGGCAAAGTATTGCCAGTGGTCCGCCACCAGCGAATAGCGCATGAAGTAGATATTCAGGAACCCCAGCACGGGGAGCAGCATCAACACGAAGTAGCCCAGGCCGAGCAGCACGGCCCTTCCCCATCCGCGCCGATAGCGCCAGCACACCAGGAAGGTTGCGACCACCAGCAGGCCGGGCACATAAGCCAGCGCCCGGGCCGGGTCAATCCTCCAGCGCGGATAAACGAAACTCAAATGCAGCGGCAGCAATGCCTTGTAGAGATAGAACCAGGTGGCCCAACCGGCTCCCGCCAGGCGCGACCAGAACGAGTCGTTCCGCACGTCGAGCATGCTGGCACCGATGGCCCGATGATACTGGAACCACAGGGTGGCAAGTCCCGCCGCCCCTGCGAGGGCGAAGAAGGGGACGCTCCTCCACAGGTCCTTGAGTTCGAGCCGCCCGCGCCGCCACCAGGCCAGGCCGAGCAGCACGACTGGCAGCGGAGCCACAGCGGACTTGCTCAACAGCGCGCACGCAAAAGCAAGCAGCGAAAGGACGTGGAGGAGCGTGGAGCGTGGAGCGTGGAGAGGGCGGCGGGCGGCGGAGCGGAGATAGAGCAACAGGCTGAGCAGGTAGAAGAACATCGCCAAGGTATTCTTGCGCTCAGTAATCCAGGCCACCGATTCCACGTTCACCGGGTGCAGGGCGAAGATGGCCGCCGCCAAGGCCGCGCCGGGAATCCTCAACCCCTCCAGCACCCGCCACAACAGCACCGCGCTCAGGGCATGCAGCAGCACGTTCATCAGGTGGTAGCCCAGGGGGTTTGCTCCCCACAGCCGCCATTCCAGCCACAAGGTCGTCGAGGTCAGCGGAAAATAGTCCGGCGCGGCGGTGGTGAACCACAGGCGGAACAGCCCGTCCGGGCTCTGGATCAGGGGATTGCGCCAGAGAAAGGTGTCGTCATCCCAGATGAATCCGGCCTGCCACACGGGCAGGTAGGCGAGGAATGTGCCGGCCACCAGCAGCACGCCAAAGACCCAGCCCCGCTCCAACCAAAAACATGGTGAAGCAGCCGTCCCGATTCCTGGCTGCTCGATTACACCACCCGGCGCGCCCGCGAGGGCGGGCGTCGAAGTCCTGGATTGGCGCTGTTCATTTGGCAATCGCCTAAAACCATAATCAACCGCCCCGCCCGTGCAATAGCAGAGAAGCCGCTCAGCAGGGAGGGAGAACTCGGGATAGCATCGGTATCAGTGTCTCAGGCCGGGGGCTGCTACGCCTTGCAGAGGGTCCTGACGCAATAGCTGTTGAGGCTTTCCCCGGCGGCGAGGGCTTTGGCGGCCAGGCGGCGGTGCAGGGCCGGTTCCACACGCAGCACGAACCTGCCGCTGAAGGCCTTGCCGGCCAGCGGCTCCGGCAGCGCCGCTCCGTCCTTGTGGAGCAACTCAATCCATTCTTCCACTGTCTCGCACAAGTCCTTGTAAACCCCGGCTTCGTCGCTGCCATGCACCGCGCCGGCAAAAAGGCCGGGGCAGCGGCCAATGAAGCACAGGTCTTCGTCGCTCCACTCGACAAACTTGGCATAGCGCGCGGCTTGTTCTTTGATCTGCTTGCGGCTCATATCTCTGCTGGTTCAAAGCTGACTATTTCTGCTTTCGAGCCAACTCACAAGCCACGGCTCAGGTTCCGCGCGGAAAACGCTCTTCTGGCCTCGCCAGCCGAACCGCAATTCGCACGCCTGGAGCGCGTGGTGCGGCAGGATCAAGCGCTGCCGCTGTTCTGGCGTCTGGCGGTCTTCCACCAGCGCAAGATACAGGTCCTCATCGCCGCCATAAATCTTGTCCCCCACGATGGGGTGACCGAGATGCGACAGGTGAATCCGGATCTGGTGCTTGCGGCCGGTCATGGGACGCACGAGCAACAGGCTGAACGGCAACCGGCCGTGGGTGAAACCGTATTGCACCCAATACTCCGTCCTCGCCGCCGCTCCATCCGCACGCACGCAATCCTTGATCACCACCCGGCTTTGCTCGTCTTTGCCCAGGGGCGCGTCAATGACCCCGTGCGGCTCCGGCGGATGCCCGTGCACGACGGCCAGGTAGTCCTTTTCGACCTGCCGCTGTTCCCAGAGCTGCCGCAGCTCGCGGGCCGTGTCCAGGTCCTTGGCTACCATCGTGACGCCGCTCGTCTCCCGGTCCAGCCGGTTGACCAGGTGCGGCTGTGAATCCGGCCCCAGGTGCAATCGCACGCGGCTGATCAGGCTGGAATACACATCCCCCTTCGTGGGATGGCAGACGAGCCCGGCGGGTTTGTTGATGACCAGCAGCTCGCGGTCTTCGTGGATAATGTCGAAAAGTTCTGCCACAGTTGGATAGCTGTCCGGGATCATGCCGTGCAAAACCGGCAGGGCAACCCTCATTTCTCATTGCCTTTCTGCGGCGCTTCCAAATCAATGGATGGAAATGCGGCGTGAAGTGATCATTTGCCTCGGGCTGGCGGCCATAACCCTCGCCGTCTTCTGGCCCGTCAGCGGCCACGACTTCATCAACATCGACGACCCGGATTATGTGACGCAGAACCCGGCGGTGCAGGCGGGGCTGAGCGGTCCGGGCCTGCGCTGGGCCTTCGAGGCCAGCCACGCGAACAACTGGCATCCGCTGACCTGGCTCTCCCACATGCTGGACTGCCGGCTCTTCGGCCTGAAGCCGGGCGCCCACCATCTCACTAACCTCGGCTTGCACATCGTCAGCACGCTCTTGCTGTTCCTGGCGCTGAACCAGATGACCGGCGCGCCCTGGTGGCGGCCCTGTTCGCCTGGCACCCGCTGCATGTGGAGTCGGTCGCCTGGGTGGCGGAGCGCAAGGATGTGCTGAGCGCGTTCTTCTTCATGCTGACTTTCTGGGCATGGGGCCGCTACTCGCGGAAATCCGAAGGAACTCCGAAGGCCGAAATCCAAAGGGACCGAAGCCAATCCATGCCAACCGCCCCCCATCCCGCATCCCGCATCACGCATCACGAACTCCGATCTCCCATCTTCTATCTCCTATCTCTCACCTTCTTCGCCCTGGGCCTGATGAGCAAGCCGATGCTGGTGACGGTGCCGTTCGTGCTGCTGATACTGGACTACTGGCCGCTCGGACGGTCCACAGTCCACAGACCACGGACCACAGTCCACGGACCACAGACCACGGACCACAGACCAAGCACAGAACCAGGCACCCCAGATCACGCATCACGCATCACGCATCACCCTCCCTCCCCCGCTCGTAAATCGCAAATCGTATATCGTAAATCCCCCCTCCTTCTCCTGGAAAAGCTCCCTTTCCTCGCCCTCTCCCTGGTCGCGGGTCTCCTCACCCTGCGGGCCCAGCATGTCGGCGGCGCTATCACGTCCCTTGAGCAACTGCCATTGGGGAGCCGGCTGGCGAATGCGCCGGTCGCCTGCTGGTCCTATCTGGGCAAGACGATTTGGCCGGCCAACCTGTGCGTGTTTTATCCGCATGTCCCGGTGCCGGCCTGGCAAGCCGCCTTGTGCGCGCTTCTGTTGCTGTGCGTGACGGCACTGGCGGTGGGGCAGGCGAGGTCGCGGCCTTGGCTGCTGGCCGGCTGGGCCTGGTTTTGTGTGATGCTGCTGCCGGTTGTCGGCCTGGTCCAGGTCGGCTGGCAAGCCCTGGCCGACCGCTACACCTACCTGCCCTTGATCGGCATATTCATCATGCTGGCCTGGACAGCCGGTGGCCTTGCGTTGAGATCGCCTGCCTGGCGATTCGGCGCGGCAGCCGGCGCCACGTTGATCCTGGTGTCCTGCCTGGCCGCCACGCGCCTGCAGCTCGATCATTGGGGCAGCTCGGTTGCCCTTTTCAGCCATGCCCTGGAGGCGACAGGCAACAACTGGCTGGCTCACAACAACCTCGGAACCGCCCTGGCGGAGCAGGGCGAGCTGGACGAAGCCGGCAACCACTTCCGCGCCGCGGTCAACCTCAACCCCGCCTACGACGACGCCCTCAACAATCTCGGCCGTTACCTTGCCGAGCGGGGGCAACTCGACCAGGGGCGGGCCCGGCTCGAAACCCTTGTGCAGCGGAGCCCGCTTCACTGGCGGGCGCACAGGAATCTCGGGCATGTGCTTTGCCTCCAGGGAAACCTCGCCGGGGCAACCGCCCACTATGCCACCGCCCGGCGCATCAGGCCCGACGACGACGACATCATCCCCGATCTTGCGTCGGCCTTGGCCCGGCTGCCCGAATCACAAGCCGCCCTCCCTGATCTGGCGGGGGCGCTGGACCTGCTTCCCCGCGCGGAACTGCGCGCGCAGGTTGCCGGTGTTTGGGCTGGCCAGGGCAAATGGCGTTACGCCATCCCAGCCTATCGCGCCGCCCTGGCGCTCGAACCCGAGTCGCCCGGGTTTCTGAACAACCTTGCCTGGCTGCTGGCCACCTGTCCCGAGCCAGGCCTTCGCGACGGGGCCGAGGCCGTTCAACTGGCCAATAGAGCGTGCGACCTGACCCAATCCCGGCGCGCCGTCATGGTCGGCACGCTGGCCGCGGCTTATGCCGAGGCGGGACGCTTTGACCAGGCCGTTGCCACAGCCGAAAAGGCCTGCGCGCTGGCGTCGGAGTCGGGCGACGAGACGCTGACCGGGAAGAACCGGGAGCTGCTGCAGCAGTATCGCTCCGACCGCCCTCATCACGAGGCAGCTCATCCACCCGCACCCGCGCCGGCAGACGCCCTGCGATGAATCATCCGAGTCATGCCCCGCATCAGCGCACATTTTTGTCTCGCCCATTCCCCATTTCGGCGACAAGATGGCCGGGTGCGATGATCTTGCGGGATAATGACTGACTTAGCCGAGACAACCCCACCGCCTCCCGTAGAAGCTGCACCCCCGGTTTCTGCTTTGGCCCGCCTGGCGTCGCATCCGGGCTGGATCGGGCTGCTGTTAGCCGTTGCCACCCTGCTCGTCTATTACCCGGCCGCCCGATGGCAGTTCGTCAACCTGGACGACCCCATTTACTTCAGCTCGAATACCAACGTCCTGAAAGGCCTATCCTTCACGGGAACGACCTGGGCACTTTCCACCGGCCACGCGGGCAACTGGCACCCGATGACCTGGGTTTCCCACATGCTGGACGCGCAACTGTTCGGCCCCGGCCCGGCTGCCCCGCACGTCGTCAACCTCCTGTTCCATGTCGCTAACACGCTGCTCCTCTTTGCCCTGCTCCGGCAGCTCACGGGGGCCGTCTGGCGCAGCGCGCTCGTGGCCGCGCTTTTCGCGCTTCACCCGCTCCACGTGGAATCGGTGGCCTGGGTGTCCGAGCGCAAGGATGTGCTGAGCGCGTTCTTCTTCCTGCTCACGCTGTGGGCGTACGGCCGCTATGCGCGGAAATCCGAAGGCCGAAGGCCGAAATCCGAAGGGACGGAAGCCAGTCAACGACGGCCGCCCCCCATCACGCATCACGCATCACGCATCAACCCCCGAACTCCGAACTCCGATCTTCCATCTTCTGCCTCTTCTATCTCCTGTCCCTCACCTTCTTCGCCCTGGGCCTGATGAGCAAGCCGATGCTGGTGACGGTGCCGTTCGTGCTGCTGCTGCTGGACTACTGGCCGCTGGGACGGTTTATAGTCCACAGCCCACCGGCTACAGACCACGGACCACGCACAGAACCAGGCGCCACGGATCACACATCACGCATCACGCATCACGCCCCCTCCCCCGCTCGTAAATCGCAAATCGTAAACCGTAAATGGCCATTCCTTCTCGCCGAGAAGCTCCCTTTCTTTCTCCTGAGCGCGGCCTCGTGCGTGGTGACGTTCATCGTTCAGAAGCAGGGCGGGGCGGTGCAGTCCCTGACCCAGATGCCTCTAGGTCTCCGGCTCGGCAACGTCCCGGTCGCTTACGCGCGATACCTGGGCAA
>JAPLUA010000090.1 GCA_026397855.1 Verrucomicrobiota bacterium
ATGACCGCCCACGCGATCACCAATCTCATCCTCGGCCTCTGGATTCTCTGGAAGGGCGCCTGGAGCTTCTGGTGAGGCGGCCGTGGTGATATGACTCTCTCACGTTCTGCCACCGCGCGCGGTTCGCGGGCCGCCCTTTCGCTGATCGGCAACACACCGTTGTTGCCACTGCACTTCCCCGCCGAGAGGGTGACGCTGTTTGCCAAATGCGAGTTCCTCAACCCGAGCGGAAGTATCAAGGACCGGCTGGCCAAGTGCGTTATCCTCGACGCGGAGGAACGCGGGCTGCTCAGGCCGGACTCGATCATCCTGGAATGCACCAGCGGCAATACCGGCATCGCCCTGGCCATGGTCGGCACCGTGACGGGCTACCGCGTGGCCATCCTCATGTCGGAGAGCGCCAGCCTCGAGCGGCGCCGGCTGATCGAGCAATTTGGCGCGGAACTCGTCCTGTTCAAGAGCAACGAGGGCTACGAGACGGGAATCAAGCTGTCGGAGGAAATGGCCGGGCGCGACAGCCGCTACTTTCTCCCCCGCCAGTTTGAGAATCCCCTGAACGCGGCCGACCACGAGCACACGACCGGCCAGGAAATCCTCGAGGCCCTGCCGGGACCGATTGACGCGTTCGTGGCCGGGTATGGCACCGGCGGCACCCTCGCGGGGGTGGGAAGAGCCCTGAAGCAGCGCTACCCAAAGGCGAAAGTGGTCGCAATGGAGCCCGCCGAGGCGGCTTTGCTCTGCGGGGAGATGCCCTGCTGCCATTGGATCGAAGGCGTCACCGGCGGCTTCATCCCTCCCCTGCTCCGCTCAGCGCCCCTGGATGATGAATACAAGGTGCGCAGCGCGGATGCCCTGGCCATGACCCGCAGACTGCACCGGGATTTTGGCCTGCTGGTGGGCACCAGCTCGGGCGCCAATGTGTCTGCCGCGCTGGCTATAGCCTCCAAGCTCGGGCCGGATGCCAAGGTCGTAACCATCTTGTGCGACCGTGCCGAGCGCTACTTCAGCACGCGGCTCTTTGCTCTCGGAACCTGATTTCCTACGTTTCAAACTGCCCGGAACCTGCTCTTATGAGCGGGTGCCGCGTTGCCTGATTTTTGAGGATGAGCATTTGCTGGTGGTGAACAAGCCCGCCGGCCTGAATACGCACGCCCCCGGCCCGCACGCGGGCGAGGGCCTCTACGACTGGCTGCGGAATCGGGAGCCCCGCTGGGCCCCGCTCGCCATCATGCACCGGCTCGACAAGGAAACCTCGGGCGTGATGGTCTTTGCCAGGACGCCGCTCGCCAATCGCTCGCTGACGGACCAGTTCGCCCGGCGCGGCGTCCGCAAGAAGTATCTTCTGCTTACGGATCGCCCGGTGCCGCAGACAGAGCTTGTGGTCAAGAGTTCCCTGGTCCGCGCGGGGGAGAAATACCTGAGCCGCCCGATCCACGCCGGGGGCGAGCTGGCCGAGACACGCTTTCACCCGCTCGCCTCAGGGGGCAAAGGGGAGAGGGAAGAGGGCGGGGACCAGATCTCAGAGATCAGAAGTCAGAGATCGGAGGGCAGAAGCGGGTTGGTTGCTCACGCGATGGAAGCTCTGCCGATCACAGGCCGCACGCACCAGATCCGCGTGCATGCGGCCGAGGCGGGCTTCCCCATCCTCGGCGATACTCTTTACGGGGGCACTCCCGCCCCCCGCCTCTGCCTGCACGCCGCCGAACTGACCCTCAAACATCCGGCTTCGGGCGAGGATATGACCTGGGCCGCACCGGTGGATTTTGCTGCCGACGCGCGAGCGTTGCTGCGGGCCGGGTTGATTGACCTCGCCCTCACCAACAGCTACCGCCTCATCCACGGCGCCAGCGATGGCTGGCCGGGCTGGTATGTGGATCGGCTCGGGGACTGGCTGCTGTCACAGGGCGCGCAGCCCTTGAGCGCCCCGCAGCGCGCGGAACTGGAGTGGATGGCGGGCACGCTCGCCGCGCGCGGGGTTTGCCACAAACTCCTGACGCGACAGGTGCAACGGACGAGCGCCGCCGAAGCGGCTCCGCAATTGGTATTGGGAGAGGCGCCGCCGCCGCGGTTCACCATCCGCGAGAATGGGGTGCCGTTCGCGCTGAGCTTGGCCGATGGCTACTCCGCGGGCCTCTTTCTCGACCAGCGCGACAACCGCCGCCGCCTGCTGACCGGCCAAATCGCCGCCGGCTTCCCCCTCCTTCCCGGGAGCAGCGGCCCGCAGCCTGCGACATTTCGGGCGCTCAATCTCTTCGCCTACACCTGCGGCCTTTCCGTCTGCGCGGCAAAGGCAGGGGCCATCACCACGAGCCTGGACCTCTCGAAGCGGTATCTCGATTGGGGCAGGAGCAACTTCGAGCTAAGCGGGCTGGACCCGGCCGCGCATGAGTTCCTGTCCGGGGATGCCTTCGATTGGCTGCGCCGGCTGGCCAGGCGTCAACGGCTGTTTGAGGTTGTCCTGCTCGACCCGCCCACGTTTTCGCAGTCCAAGGTGTCCGGCGTGTTCCGGGCGGAGAAAGATTACGGCAAGCTCGTCCAGGCGGCCCTGCCGGTGCTGGCTCCGGGCGGGGTGTTATTCGCCTCGACCAATGCGGCAGGCTGGCCGCCCGAGGAGTTTCTCGGCGCGGTGAAGGCTGCCATCCGCGCAGCCGGAAGAAGGCTGGTCAAGGAGCACTACGCCCCGCAGCCGCCCGACTTCCCGATCTCACGTTCCGAACCGGCCTACCTGAAGACGGTGTGGCTGCGAGTGGAGTGAGTAGCTGAGAGACATAAGCAGGCTTCAAAGCGCTGCTCAGAGATAACGAGTGAACTCTAACCGCTCTGCAGCAGATTCATCTGTGCTTGAGGGACAAATAGACACTGATTTCACGGATTATCACGGGTGGAGATTTGGCCCCTGTCCCGGAAGCACAATGAGATCCAGATCAAGAGTGACAGCCCTGGGACGGACGCCACACTGACAAGACCGCGGGATAGACGACACTGGGGGACCCCTCTCCCCGGCTGCAAGTCGCGCAGGAGGAATCAAGGCACCCGGTGCGACCTGTTTATGGTCATGGCTCTTTCTTGTGGTCCAACGATCGTGTAATCAGGCTGGCATGGGGTGTGGCCCGCGAACGGCGCAGCGCCCAGCCAAATCCGAACGCGGCTCCCAGGAGAAACATGCCGCCAATCCAGGTCGTCTTCCGGCTCAGGAAGCTTCCCGCCGGGTCCGCCACCGCCGTTTGGGCGGGATCGGTGGCGGGTTCTCGTGGGGAGGCGGACGAGGCGTTCGTTGGATCCGGGGCCTGGGCGGCATGGGGCACCGTCATACCCGGCGCTGACACCGCCTCGCGCACTGGATCAGGCATCGCGGTTGGTTCGGCTTTCTTCTCGGGTGCAGGGCTGACCTTCGCCGGGGCCACGACTGTTTCCGGAGCGGGGGGAGCGGGAACGGATGCCGCCGCGCGGGGGGGCGGTGGTGGCGGCGAGGAGGCAGCCTGGGATGGGGGGACAGCAGCGCTTGGTGAAGGCAAGGGGGATGGAGGAGGCGGGGAAACAGCCTCGGGCTTGGGCTTTGGCGGTTCGGGCGCGACCTTTCCGGGCATGGCGGGCTTGGACTCATCGGGCTTCGACGGAGAGGGCAGGTTGGTTGCCGCCGCCAGGACCGGGGCGGGCAGTTCGACTTTTCCGGCTGCTGGGGGCGGGGCCGATGGGCTTGCCTTGCTCCCCGCTGCGTCGGCAGGCCCGGATGGTTTCGGTCCAGAGACATTCGCATCCCCGGACTTCGGAAGTTCCACGGGTGCGGGTTTCTTGCCTGAAAGGATCAGCGGGGGCACGGCTGCCGGTTTGACTTGGACCGGGGCTGCGGGAGCCGCTTTCCTGGGCGGAGCGGCGGCCTGTGTTTCTGCCGGCAAGGGAGGTATCTGTGTCGGTCGGGGCGGCTGGTTGAGCGTGTAATCCACAATCTGACCAGCCTTTCCGCGAAGCACGATCACAAAGGGCATCTTCGCCGCCTTCTGCTTCTCGCGCTGCCGGCGGCAAAACTCGTTGATCCAGTCGTCGAACGGCGTGCCTTGAATCGCCCCGTCACCGGAGCAAACCAGGATGACCGTGATCAGGCGCGAGTCTTCGACAATGCGCCCGATTGCCGGGAGAAGCCAGTCAAACCCGGGCGCCTTCTCGAACTTCTGGTCTTTGAGGAACGAGAGCAGGCGGGCATTGATCGACTCCTGGTCGGCGGGCGACCAGCGTTGCAGCGGGAATCGCCCCGCATAGAGGTTGGTGTTATAGGTCCAGACGCCCAGGGTATCACCCGCCCGGATCTGGCCACCCATCCCGGACTTCAGCAGCTCCTGCACCGCCTGGAACATGCCGCGCTTGCGGGCCTTCATGGCCTGCGAGGTCTCGACGACGAGCAGGAAGCGGTTGGAGGCCGGTGCCGGCTGGCCGGGGGCGGGCTGCGCACAAAGGCTCTCGGCGCCAGAAATAAGCAGGCCTGCCAGGCACAGGCAGAGGATGCCGCGGAAGAGCCTGCCGCACGATCCCAGGAGCCATGGCGAAACAGGGTTCATCTACTTCCTTTGCTGAAACCGGTGCCGCTCCCGCCGATTGTAATGCTTGATGTCATCGGTGATCTCCGTCAGGGCATTCTCGATGGCCCGGATGAAGTTCTCGCAACTGCAGGCGCTTCCGCCAAGGCTTGTGACCGTCTCGCGCTCGGCGTTATCGTCCGAGACTGCGACGACCTCCCCGTAGGCGCTGAAGCGATGCGTTGCCCGCTCAATCAGCTCATCCGCCGTCTTGCCGGCGCGCGAATACAGCACTTCCATTTCACGGCTGGATGAAACAGCGGGCGTGCCGGAGGGTGCCCCGCCGCCGTCGAAAAACACCGTTATCGGGGTGCCGATGGCATCCTGGTAAAGGGTAAGCCTCCGGATCAGTTCCTCGCGGACCGCAGCTGAATTGCGCGGCCAGCCGCCGTCGAGGCTATGCCCGTTGCGCAGCGGGCTGTAGCGTTTGCCCCTGCTTCTGTCGTATTCCTGCCAAGCATGAATCAGATTATGTCCGTCAACCAGGATGCGAACCATCGCCATGCAAAGAGCATATAGCTGCCGAAGGCTCCCGTCCACCAAACAACAAGAAGGATCCTTGCACCAGCGCGGATTCAAGGCATCGTAGCCGCCAACGTCAGTTGGCGCTGATCTGCTGCGAAGGAGTAGTGCGACAACTGACGTTGGCGGCTACGGTGCCGGGGTTTCTTGAACCCACCGTGATCCCCGTCCATTTAGGGCTTGCCTCCGGGGGCGCGGCATGGGAGTGTTAAACGTACGTTTAAAACGAACGTTTACTTAAATGCCAAAGCAAACTGATCCTGATCCGCAGACCCGGATCCTCGACGCGGCCGAGGACGCCATCGGGGAGATGGGCTTTGCGGGGGCTTCCCTGAGGCATATCGCGACCGCGGCCCGGGTCAACCTGGCCACGGCCTACTACTATTTCGGATCGAAGCGCGGGCTGATGGAGGCGGTGCTGAAGCGGCGCCTGGGCCCATTGCGGGAGGAGCACCTGGCATTGCTGCGGGGGTTTGAAGCCGCCGCCAGGGGCCGGCCGCTGCCCGCCGAGAAGATCCTGGAGGCGATGTTGCTGCCGCCGCTGCGGCTGGCAGCCAAGGCCCCCGCCAAGCACCAGGCCGTTACCCGACTGGTCGGCCGCATCGTGACCGAGCCCCATGCCGAGACGCAGGAAGTCCTGCGCGGCCAGCGGGCCGAGGTGTGGACCGCGTTCCGGAAGGCCTGGCAGCGGAGCCTGCCCGGGGCGTCCCTGTCCGAACTGCTGTGGCGCATGGAGTTCGTCTGGGGCGCGCTGGCATTCGTCCTGTGCAATCCCCGCAAGATCGAGCTGGAAACCCACGGCGCCTGCAACCCGGCAAGGACGGACGAGGTGGTTGGGTGCATGATTCATTTCTTCTCGCCGGGCTTCCGCAACCTGGCCCGGGGCAAAGCAAAATCCAGGCCCGGATCCCCGACAAACGCTCGCTTTCCCAGGCAAAAATTCGCCACCACCAAGACAAATGCTTAATCATTTCCCGACACCGTTGAGTTCGCGGGCGCGCCTCGCCAGCATCCCCGCACTGAGCCTGGCCGTGCTTGCCTGCGCTGCCGTTCTGACAGCCTGCTCGCCTCCCAAGCTCCCCCCTCCGCCGACTCCTAAGGTTACCGTCATCCAGCCCCAGTCGGCCACGGTGACCAACTGGGACGAGTATCCCGGCCACCTGGAGGCGGTCGAGATGGTCGAAATCCGGCCGCGGGTCGCGGGCTATATTGACTCGATCCATTTCAAGGACGGGGCGGAAGTCAAAGCCGGCGACCTGCTGTTCGTGATTGACCCGCGCCCGTACCAGGCGGAGCTGGAGCAGGTGCAGGCCCGGCGCCAGCAGGTGGAGACTCATCTCGAACTGGCGCGCAACGACCTCAAGCGGGCGGAGAGGTTGCGCGGGACCAAGGCAATCTCCGAGGAGGAATATGATAGCCGCAGCAATGCCGTCCGCGAGAGCGAGGCGGCGCTTAACGCCGCGAAGGCCAACGAGGCCACCGCCCGCCTTAGCCTGGATTACACGCAAGTCAAAGCCCCGATCGGCGGCAAGATCGGGCGCCGCCTGGTCACCGCCGGCAACTTCGTCCAGCTCCAGGGTAACGGCGGGTCGGCCACGGTGCTGGCCACCGTTGTTTCGTTGGATCCCATCTATGCCTACTTCGATGTGGAGGAGGCGGCTTACCGCAAATACCGGGGCGGCGCCAAAGCCGGCGATGCAAATGCCGGAGGGCTTCCGTGCGAGCTGGCGTTGGTCAACGAGCTAGGTTTCATGCGCCGCGGCCGCGTTGACTTCTTCGACAATCAGGTCAATCCCAAGACCGGCACCATCCGCTTGCGGGCGGTCTTTGAGAACGCCGATCGCACCCTGGTGCCCGGCATGTTTGCCAACTTGCGCGTTCCGGCTGGCTCGCCGGAGCAGGCGCTGCTGATTCCCGATATAGCGGTGCAGTCGGACCAGGGCTATAAATTTGTCTATGTGGCCAATGCCGAGGACAAAGTCGAGCGGCGGGACATCGAAATCAGCCGGGCCCACGGCGCTCAGCGCGCGGTGGCCAGGGGCCTGACGCTCCAGGATCGGGTAATCGCCAACGGACTGATGATGCTGCGGCCCGGCTTGAAGGTCCAGGTGCAAGGGGAGAAAGCCGAAACCCGGAATCCGAAATCCGAAGCGGACGCCGGGAAGACGGCTGCGGAAGGGCAGGGCAAGCCGGCCCCGAAGCCGTAAACTTGAACCGGGAACTGCTGCTGTGAAATTCTCCCACTTCTTCATCCGCCGGCCGATCTTCGCGTCGGTCTTGTCGCTCCTGATCGTTCTGCTCGGGACGATTGCGCTGTTTACGCTGCCGATTGCCCAGTATCCCGAGATCACGCCGCCGACCATCTTCGTCATCGCGAACTATCCCGGCGCCAGCGCGGAAACCGTCGCCAACACGGTGGCCACGCCCCTGGAGGAGCAGATCAACGGGGTCGAAAACATGCTCTACATGTCGTCGCAATGCAGCAGCGACGGCCAGCTGCGGATGTCCGTGACGTTCAAGGTGGGCACCGACCCGAACACAGCCCAGGTGCTCGTGCAGAACCGGGTGGATGGCGCGCTGCCGCGGCTGCCCGCCGAAGTGCGGACGCTGGGGGTAATCACCCGCAAACGCTCCCCCACTATTGCCATGCTGGTCAGCCTGGTCTCGCCGTCCGGCAAGTACGACCCGGTCTATCTGAGCAACTACGCCTACCTGCACGTGCGGGACGTGCTGGCGCGGCTGCCCGGCGTGGGGGACTCGATCATCTTCGGCGCGCGGGATTACTGCATGCGCGTCTGGATCAATCCGAACAAGGCCTCCGCCCGCAACCTCACGGCAAGCGACATTGTCGCCGCCATCCGACGCCAGAACGTCGAGGTGGCCGCGGGGCTGTTCGGGCAGTCGCCCCAGCCGGCCGACAACCTCTTCCAGCTCGCCGTGGTGACCAAGGGGCGGCTGATGTCGCAAGAGGAGTTCGGGGATGTTGTGATCAAGGCGGATGAAGACGGGCAGGTGACGCGGCTGCGGGATGTGGCCCGCATCGAGCTGGCCGCCAACGACTACAGCATAGCCAGCCGCCTCGACGGGAAACCGGCGGCGGCGATAGCCTTGTTCCAGCAGCCGGGGTCGAACGCGATCGAGACCGCCAATGCGATCGAGGCGGCGATGAGGGATCTGAAGAAGGACTTCCCCGAGGGGCTGGATTACCGGATTGCGTATGACACCTCGGCCTTCATCCGGGAATCCATCCGGGCCGTGGTTGAGACCCTGATTATAGCCATCCTCCTCGTGGTGTTCGTGGTCGTGCTGTTCCTGCAGAACTGGCGGGCATCGCTGATCCCGCTGCTGTCGGTCCCCGTGTCGCTCATCGGCACGTTCGCGGCCATGACGGCTTTCGGTTTCTCCATCAACAACCTGTCGCTGTTCGGGCTGGTCCTCGCGATCGGGATTGTGGTGGACGACGCCATTGTGGTGGTCGAAAACGTGGAGCGGCACATCGCCGAGGGGCTTTCGCCGGCGGACGCGACGCACAAGGCCATGGACGAGGTCAGCGGGGCGGTGATCGCTATCGCCCTGGTGCTGGGAGCGGTTTTCATTCCCACGGCGTTCATCAGCGGCATCACCGGCAGGTTCTACCAGCAGTTTGCGCTGACCATCGCGGTCTCGACGCTGATCTCGGCGTTCAGCTCGCTGACGCTCAGCCCCGCCCTTTGCGCGCTGCTGCTCCGGCCTCATCACGAGCCCAAGGATCTCATCGCGCGCATGATCCACGGCCCGGTGGATTGGCTGTTCCGGATTTTCAACCGCGTCTTTGCCAGCGGCCAGGCCGGCTACGTCCGCTTGCTGGGCCGGGTGCTGCGGCACTGCGGTGCCACTCTGGTGGTCTATGCGGGACTGCTGGTGCTGACCTGGTTCGGCTTCAGCAAGGTCCCCACCGGGTTCATCCCGTCCCAGGACAAGGGCAACATCTTCTGCTTCCTGCAACTGCCCGACGGGGCATCCCTGCAGCGCACCGAGGCGGTCAGCCAGCGGGTGATGCAGGTGCTGACCAACACTCCCGGCATCGCTGCCGTATCGGAATTTGCCGGGCTGTCGCTGGTCGCCCTGGGCAACAGCGCCAATGCCTCCAGCATGTTCATCCGCCTGAGCCCCTTCGATGAGCGGGCGAAGCACGGCCTGACGGCAGACGCGATCATGCGCAATGTCAGAAAGAGAGTGGCCGAGGCCAACATCCAGGAAGCCTACGTCGTGATTGCTGGCACGCCACCGGTGGACGGGCTGGGAACCCTGGGTGGGTTCAAGCTCCAGGTGGAGGACCGCGCCAATCTCGGCTACGCGGCGCTGCAGGCGGCGACCATGCAATTGAGCGGCGCGGCCATGGCCCAGACCAACAAGATCGTCCAAGCCCTCTCGACCTTCCGCGCCAGCGTGCCCCAGGTGTACCTCGACGTGGACCGCGCCAAGGCCGAGTCCATGCACGTGCCCCTCGACGCCGTCTGGTCCACGCTCTCGATCTACCTCGGCTCGCTCTATGTGAACGATTTCACGCTCTATGGCCGGCCCTACCATGTGACCGCGCAGGCCGACGCGCCGTTCCGGGCGAAGCCCGCCGACGTGAAGAACCTCAAGACGCGCAACACCAAGGGAGAGATGGTGCCCCTGGGAACTCTGGTCCAGGTGAAGGATATCAACGCGCCCGTGCTGGCGGGGCATTTTAATATGTTCCCCACCGCTGAGATTCTCGGTGGCACGGCGCCGGGCGTCAGCTCGGGCGAGGCCATCAAGATCATGCAGGGCCTGGCCGAGAAGGTCCTTCCGCCCGGGATGAAGATCGAATGGACTGAACTGAGCCTGCTGCAAATCATGGCGGGAAACACCGCGGCCTATGTCTTTCCCCTCTGCGTGCTGATGATGTTCCTCGTCCTGGCGGCCCAGTACGAAAGCTGGTCGCTCCCGCTGGCCATCATCCTGATCGTGCCGATGTGCCTGCTCTTCGCCATCTTCGGCGTGTGGCTGCGGGGATTGGACAACAACCTGTTCACGCAGATCGGGCTGGTGGTGCTGATGGGATTGGCCTGCAAGAACGCCATCCTGATCGTGGAGTTCGCAAAGCAGTTGCAGGATGCGGGGCGGCACCGCATGGACGCCGCCATAGAGGCCTCGCGCCTGCGCCTGCGCCCGATCCTGATGACCTCCTTTGCCTTCACCTTCGGCGTCGTCCCGCTGATGCTTTCGCACGGTGCCGGCGCGGAGCTGCGGGTCTCCATCGGCACCGCCGTCTTCTTCGGGATGCTGGGCGTCACCTTCTTCGGGATCGTGCTCACCCCGGTCTTCTATGTGGTCATTCGCCGGGCCCTGGAGCGCAAGAAAGCCGGGGCTGAGGGCGCGCAGCCCAAAGCCAAAGGTGCTGTCCCCGTCGCCACGCTGATCCTGCTCCTGGCCGGGGCGGTCGCGGGCCTGCTGCTGAACGGCTGCGCCGTCGGCCCGAACTTCCATCCCCCCAAGACCGAAGTCAGCGCCGCCTTCGCCAACGGAAACCAAACCAACCTGAACGCCGCGCCCATCGCTGTTACCTGGTGGCGCGGATTCAACGATGCCATGCTGAACGACATCGTGGACCGTGCGGTGACCAACAACCCGGATCTCCGCATCGCCACCGCCCATGTGCTGGAAGCGCGCGCCCTCCGCATGGGGGCGATAGCGAACCTGTTTCCGATAGCGGAGGCAAACGCCGGCTGGGCCAAGTCGGTCACCAGCCAGGATTCCACGCCTGTTTCGCTGACCCGCGAGCAGCGCGAGAAGAGCCTTTACAACGCGGGCTTCGATGCCATCTGGGAACTCGATCTCTTCGGCCGGGTGCGGCGGTCCATCCAGGCTGACACCGCCGAGGTCACTGCCACCCTGGCGACTCGCCAGGACGTACTGATCACCCTGATCTCCGAGGTTGCCCGCAACTACTTCGAACTGCGCGGCGCCCAGAACCAGTTGACGGTTGCGCGCGGGAACGCGGAGAACGAGCGCGAAACGCTCGACCTGGCCGTCTCGAAGTTCAACGCGGGCCGTGCCACGGAACTCGATACCGCCCGCGCCCGCGCCCAGCTTGAATCCACGCTGGCCCTCATCCCTCCCCTGGAAGCGGCTGTCAAACGCGCCATCTATCGGCTGGGCGTGCTCACCGGACAGCAGCCCACCGCGTTGGAATCCCTGCTCGCCCCGCCGGCCCCCATTCCGGCCCTGCCGACGCTGGTCAACATTGGCGACCCTGCCGGGCTGCTGCGCCGGCGCCCGGACGCGCGCACGGCCGAGAGCGCACTGGCCGCGGCCACCGCACGTATCGGGGTGCAAACCGCCGACCTCTTTCCGCGCGTCACGTTCAACGGCAACCTCGGCGTGCAGGCTAATGAGATCTCGGGCCTCTTCCGCGGCGGGGCCGACACGTATTCCTTCGGCCCCAGCATCACCTGGACTGCCCTGGACCTCGGCCATGTCCTGGCCCGGATCAAGGGTGCCAAGGCCCGCGCCGAGGGCCAGCTTGCCTCCTACGAGAAAACCGTCCTTGCCGCGCTCGAGGAGACCGAGAACGCCCTGGTTGATTTCGGGCAGGAGCAGCGTCGCCGTGATTACTTGAGAGCCGCCGAGCGCTCAGCGACCCTGGCCATGACGCTGGCCCGCCAGCGTTACGAGGGTGGCGTCGCTGATTTCCTCCCCGTGCTCGACGCCCAGCGCACGCAGCTATCCATCCAGGCCCAACTGGCGCACAGCGAAACCCGCACCGCCACGAGCCTGGTCGCCATCTATAAAGCGCTGGGCGGGGGATGGGAAATCGAACCGCCGGCAGCGGGAACCCCGGCGCCGCGTTGAACCCCCCGCTATGAAGCGCCGGCCAGAACCGGGCCTAAGTAATGGCCGGTCTGGCTGCCGGGTGACCGGGCGACCAATTCCGGCGGGCCTTGCGCGACGATCCGGCCGCCGGCGTCGCCGCCCTCGGGGCCGAGGTCAATGATCCAATCCGCGGTTTTGATCACCTCCAGGTTGTGCTCGATGACGAGCAGGGTGTTGCCGGAGGCGCGGAGCTTGAAGAGGACTTCGAGCAGCTGGGCGATATCGTGGAAGTGCAGGCCGGTGGTGGGCTCGTCCAGGATGTAGAGCGTGCGCCCGGTGGCCTTGCGGCTCAGTTCAGCGGCGAGCTTGACGCGCTGGGCCTCGCCTCCGCTGAGAGTGGTCGCCGACTGGCCCAGGCCAATGTAGCCGAGACCGACCTCGGCCAGGGTCAGCAGCGGCTCGTAGATCTTCGGCACGGCACGAAAGAAGGCGACCGCTTCATCCACCGTCATCGCCAGCACGTCGGCGATGTTCTGGCCCTTGTAGTTGATCTCCAGCGTCTCGCGGTTATAGCGGCGGCCGTTGCAGGCCTCGCAGGTCACATACACGGGCGGCAGGAAGTGCATTTCGATCTTGATCAGCCCGTCGCCCTGGCATTTCTCGCAGCGCCCGCCCTTGACGTTGAAGCTGAAACGGCCCGGCCCGTAGCCGCGAATCCTGGCGGCGGGCAGGCGGGTAAAAAGGTCGCGGATGTGGTTAAACATGCCGGTGTAGGTGGCCGCATTGCTGCGCGGGGTGCGGCCGATCGGCGTCTGGTCTATCACGATCACCTTGTCGAGGCTCTCGAAACCCTTGAGGTCGCGGTGGGCGCCGGGGCGCTCCTTGGAGCCGAAGAACTTCCGGAAGAGCGCGCGCCGGAGAATGTCATCCACCAGCGTGCTCTTGCCGGAGCCGCTGACGCCGGTGACACAGGTGAGGGTGCCGAGGGGGATGCGGGCGTCAATGTCCTTGAGGTTGTTCTCGCTCGCGCCGAGCACTTCCAGCCACCCGCGCTCCGGCGACGGCTTCACACGCTGGCGGGGGACGGGAATCGAGAGCTCGCCGCGCAGGTATTTGGCGGTGAGGGATTGGGGATGGGCCAGGATTTCGGCCAGCATGCCCGCGGCGACCAGCTCGCCCCCATGCACGCCCGCGCCAGGGCCAAGGTCGAGGATGTAATCGGCGTGGCGGATGGTGTCGGCGTCATGCTCGACGACAAGCACGGAGTTGCCGAGGTCGCGCAGACCGACGAGCGTGCGGAGCAGGCGGTCATTGTCGCGCTGATGCAGGCCGATGCTCGGCTCGTCGAGGATGTAAAGCACACCCACCAGGCCGGCGCCGATTTGCGTCGCCAGGCGGATGCGCTGCGCCTCGCCGCCGCTCAGCGTGCCGCTTTCGCGGTCCAGGGTGAGATAGCCCAGGCCGACGTTGCGGAGGAAGCCCAGCCGGGCGCGGATTTCCTTGATGAGATCACGGGCGATCTTCTCCTGGAATGGCGTGAGCTTCAGGGTGGCAAAGAACTCGTCGGCCCGCTCGACCGAGAGGGCGCAGGCGTCCATGATCGAGAGGCCGGGAAGCGTGAGGCGTGAGGCGTGAGGCGTGATTGGCGAGGGGCGTTTGAATTTAGCGCGCGCTGCCTCATCCCCCAGGGTCACGGCCAGTATCTCCGGTTTCAGCCTCCGGCCCTGGCAGGCGTCGCAGAACTGGGGGCTCATGAAGGCCTTGAGCCGATTGCGGGTGAATTCACTTTCGCTCTCGTGATAGAGCCGCTCCAGGTTGGGGATAACCCCCTCGAAGGGGCGGGCGACCCGGCTCGTCTTGCCGGCACGCAAGAATGTGAACTCGATTTCGGTCTCGCCCGAACCCCGGAGCAGGGCGCGCTGGAAATCCTCGGGCAGGGCCTTGTAAGGTGCTTCCATGTTCTGCTGGTAGTGCTTCGCCACGCCGCGCAAAAGGCCTTTGTAATAAACCACCATCCGCTTGCCGCCCCGTCGCCAGGGCAGGACGGCGCCCTGTTCGAGCGACTTGTCCGGGTCGGGCACCACCAGCCCCTCGTCGAAGACGAGCTTCTGACCCAGGCCGTGGCACACGGGGCAAGCGCCGGCCGGGGCATTGAACGAGAAGTGCTTGGGCGTGAGCGGCTCGTAGCTTTTACCGGTCGCGGGACTGAGGTTGCGGTTGGAATGGAGCGTTTCAACCCAGGGGGCGGCAGGCGTGATCCGTGATGCGTGATCCGTGATGCGTAGTCCGTGGTCCGTGGTCTGTGGTCCGTGGTCCGCACCCTGGGCGTTCGGCTCCTGGTGCAACGTCAGCAGCACGCCCTCCCCCCAGCGCAGGGCGGTCTCCACGGAATCGCCCAGCCGGACGCGGATCTTGTCGTCAATCACAAGGCGGTCCACCACGGCCTCGATGGTGTGTTTTGCCTTGGGGTCCAATTTGAGCCGCACGCCTTCGGCCAACTCCACGAGTTCGCCATCCACGCGGGCGCGGACGAACCCCTCGCGGGACAGCCGCTCTACCACGTCGCGGAACTCCCCCTTCTGGCCGCGCACCACCGGGGCCAGGAGCATGACCCGCGTGCGCGGCGGCAGGGCGAGGATTCGGTCCACGATGTCGCTCGTGGTCTGGCGCACGACCGGGACCCCGGTTTCGGGGCAATACGGCTGGCCGACGTGCGCGTAGAGCAGCCGCAGGTAGTCGTAAATCTCCGTGGTGGTGGCGATGATGGAGCGGGGGCTGGTGCCGGAGCTGCGCTGCTCGATGGCGATGGCCGGGGACAGGCCCTCGATGAAGTCCACGTCCGGCTTCTGCATCTGGTCCAGGAACTGCCGCGCGTAGGCGGACAGGGACTCGACATACTTGCGCTGGCCCTCGGCGTAAACCGTGTCAAAGGCCAGGGAAGACTTGCCCGAGCCGCTCAAGCCGGTGATCACCACCAGCTTGTCGCGCGGGATGTCCAGGGTGAGGTTCTTGAGGTTGTGCTCGCGGGCCCCGCCGATTCGGATGAATTCTCTGCTCACGGACTCGAATTTCCCCGTTTCATCAAGCCGGCAGACTGGCCGAAAACCGGGCAGAAGCAAAGGAGAAGATGAGGGGAGCGTGGGAGCCTCGAATGCGCTGCGACAATCTTACGCTCTACGCTCTAGGCTCGACGCCCCTGACCGTGGTAACACGGGCTGGGAATCCACTGCAGCCTATTGAATCGGCAGCTACTTGTTGGTCCCGGAAGCCGCGGCCGGCTTTACCGGGGCGGCAGGCATGGTCGCGGACTCTGCGGGCGGTGTCACCGTGGCGGCGTTGGAGCCGGCAACGGCGGCAGCGGCTGGCGCGGAGGCCGC